>DATGHJ010000143.1:0-7883 GCA_035308085.1 Trinickia sp.
GCCGAACTGGCGGTGCTGGGCCGCGAGGTCTTCCGGATTGGCGTCTTCGCTGTGGCTCAGGCAGAACAGCAGATTGTTGTGGACGACGTCGCCGTCAGGATCGATCTCCATCGCACGGCGGAAATGCTGTTCGGCCTCGGCGAGCTGGCCTTGTTCGAGCAGGATGAAGCCGAGCGAGGTGCTCGCGAGCGCATTGCCGGGCAGCAGTTCGAGCGCGCGGCGGCTGACCGCTTCGGCCTCTGCATAGCGGTTTTGCGAGCGCAGGGTCATCCCGAGGATGCGGTGCGCTTCGCCGTGGTCGGGCTTGATTTCGAGCAGGCGGCGGAGTTCGTTTTCCGCGTCGCCGGGGCGGCCTTGCGTTCGCAGGATGTCGGCGAGCACCTGGATCGACTCGATGTCGTCGGGTACCAGCTCGCGTGCTTCCTGCAAGTAGGGGAGCGCTTCGTTGAACTGGCCCAACGCATGCAGCGCACAGCCGAGCACTTTGTAGCCGAGCGCGTGCGATGGATAGCGCTCGACCAGACGCCGGGCCGAGTCGGCGGCTTCGGCGGTGCGGCCAGTGTTGAAGAGCGCGAGCGTCTCGTTCATTTCGCGGGCGCTGGGTGCGGCTGAATTCTGCTTGCGTGCCGACGAACCCAACGCTGCGCCCGCAGCTGCTTTTGGGGCGGCGGATGCTGCCGCAGCCTGCGGCGTCGCGTCGACGGGCTCCTGACGCGCGAGCATGCCGGGATGCGACATCAGCACGATCAGCGCATCGACGGCCGGGCCGCGCAGGCCGCGCTGCTGGCCCATTTCGAGCGCGAGCCAGGCGGCCTTCGTCTGCCCGGCCCAATGCAGCGAGTTCACGTAGCTGGCCCAGTACTGGAGCTGATTCGGCGCGGCGCCGATCGCCGTTTCGAAGAACGGCAGCGCCTTGTCCGGATGCCCCCGCTGGCTTTCGAGGATGCCCAGGTTGTAGTTGGTGTCCGGATGATTCGGCTGCACGGCGAGCGCCGCCCGGTAGCTTGCTTCGGCTTCTTCGAGGCGGCCGTTCTCGTGATGCCCGATCGCGTCGTGAAGGGAGGCGGACAGGCGCAGATGGTGCGCGACTTCGGCGTCGCCGGGCAGCAGTCGTGCGGCCATCTTGAGCGGTTCGAGCGCCTGGTCGGTGCGTCCTTGCAGTAGCAGCACGCTCGCGAGCGCCTTCCAGCCGAAGCCGTGGCGGGGCAGGATCGCCGTCATTTGCCGCGCGACTGCTTCGACGTTTTGATGCATGCCTTGGCTCGCGAGCGTCGTGATCGTCGCGATGAACTCGTTCGCCAAAGCGTTGACCTCATCATCGCTCAGGCTGCCTCCGTCTGGCGCTTCGGCCGCATTCGCTTCGACCGGCGCCTCGACGCCTTCGAGCGCGAGCCCGCGTTGCCGCGCGGCCTCGATGACCTTGCGCGCCTCGCCGGCCTGCTGGTTGAGAATGAGCGCGTCGACATACACCGCCCAATACGCTTCGCGCTCGGGCGCGGCCTCGGCTGCGGCCTTGAAAAACGGCAGCGACGCGGCGGGCTGGTTCACCTGAACGGCAAGCAGGCCCAGATTGTGGTTGGCGTCAGGGTGCTGGGGTTCAGCTTGCAAAATGGCGCGATAAAGCTGCTCGGCCTCTTGAAACCGCTCGGCGCTGTGGTGCGCGACGGCCTGTTGCAGCTCGGCGTCGATCGCCAGGGTTGGATTCATTGCGTAATGTCCGCGGGGCGCGGATGGATGGACACGTTAAGGGCAGTCTAAACGTGCCCTGCGCGCGCCAAACGGCCAAGCAGGGCCCCGAAATCCCCGCATTTCGGCTGTTCGGGCGAGGCGCCGGGCGCTTCGAGAGGACTCCCGGGAGCGCCGCCCGGGGGAAGGCCCCGCAGAAACAAAAATGCCCGCGCGAGGCGGGCAGAGGTGAACGAGCACGCCTTTGCAGCCGGCGTGTTGTGCTTATTGTTGTTCGGGAGACGGGTCGCATGCCGCGCCCGCCGTGAGTCTTACAGGCGGGCGACCTGGTTGTACTGGCTCGCCGCGTTCACGCGGCCGAGCGCCGCGCGATACTCGGTTTGCAGCTCGTCACGCGTCGCGCCGGCGTTGGCGACGATCGCCGCGTCCATCGCCTGGATCTGGCCGATCAGTTCGAGCGACGCGGCGTCCTGCTCGCGCACGATCGACATCAAGAGCGGCGAGCGCTCTTCGGTCAGGCGCGCCGCTTCCGGCCAGTCGGCCAGCGCCGCCGCGTGGCCGATCGTTTGCGTCATCTGGAAGACGCGTTCCACCAGGGTCTTTTGATCCATGTTCGCGGGTTCCTGTTGCGTCGTTGCTTGATGTTGGCTGACGTTGCGATTTCGATCAGCTCGAGCTGCCGTCGGTGGCGAGCGCGCCCGCGCTGTTGGTGCCGCCGAACAGTTGCGTCAGGTACTGCGAGTTGCTGTTCATTTCCGACATCAGCGTATTGAGCGCCGTGAACTGATCGTTGTACTGGCTCGTGAGCTGCGCTTCATACGTGCTGAGCGCCGTCTGCTGTGTCGCGATGCTCGAGAGGTTCGTGTTGATCGCCGACGTTTCCGCCGAGATGATGCCGTTGCTCGCGGTGAAGTTCGTGATGTCGGCGTTCAACTGCGCGCCGACGCCGTTGGTCTTGTTGAAGACCTGCGCGACCAGCGACGGATTGCCTTGCAGCACGCTATTGAGCGTCGAGGTGTTGGTGCTCAACTGGCCGTTCTGCCCGAGCGAGATGCCGAGCGCCGCGAGGCTCACCGTCGTGCCGCCCGTCGTGACGCCGCCGCTCACGATCGACGAGAGTTCGGTCTGGATCGTCGAGAGCACGGAGTCGCCGAGCAGCGGGCCGCCTTGCGAACCGGCCGAGGCCGACGAGTTGAACTGCGTCAGGCTGCTCATCGTGGTCACGACCGAGTTGTACAGGCTGACGAAGTTGGTGATTTGCGAGGCTTGCGCGGCGGTGTCGGCGGCGACCGAGACGGTCTGCGTCGTGCCCACCGCGGCGGAGGTCAGGTTCAGGCTCACGCCCGAGATCGCCGAGGACACCGAATTGCTTGCGCTCGTCGCGGCCGTGCCGTCGATCGTGAACGAGGCGTCTTGCGCGGCGGTGTTCTGCGTCCAGGCGATGCTGCCCGCCGACGTGATGGTCGAGCCGGTCGTGCCCGAGCCGGCCGTCGACGTCACGCCGAGGCTGGACAGGCCGTTGTCGTTCGCGAGGTTCGAGAGCGACACGCCGATCGTGTTGGATGCGCCGGTCGACGTCGAGCTCAGCACGAGGTGAGCGCCGTCGGTGCCGGTGACGATCGTCGCGCTGACGCCCGGATTGCCGCTTGCCGAATTGATCGCCGCCGCGATGCCGGAGAGCGTGTTGTTCGACGAATTGACGTTGACCGTAAACGAGCTGCTGCCGAGCGACACCGTCATCGTGCCGGTGCCGAGCGAGGCGGTCGAGCTGAACGCGCCCGAGGAAATCGTCTGTCCGGTCGCGATCTGCGTGACGGCGACCGAGTAGTTGCCGGCCACGGCGCCCGTGCCGGCAGTCGCGGTGATGCCGCTGCCGCTCGCGCTTGCCGTGAAGGTCGAGAGCATCGTGCCGTTCGCGAGCGAGCCGAGCCCGGCTTGCAGCGCCGACAGCGATGCGGAGAGCTGACCGAGTGCCGTCAGCGTCGTGTTGTCCGTGGATTGTTCCGATGCCAACGAGGCGGCTTGACCCGCGGTCTTTGCATTGACGAGCGCGGTGACGAGCGAGTTCACATCAATCGACGAGTTGCCGGTCGAGCCGCTGATGATCGACTGAGCCGCCTGTTGAAGCGCAGAGTTGGCGCTCGAGTTGGCGACGGATGCAGCGGAAGAGAGAGTACTCGTGCCGGTGACGGTTGACATTCGGAAGCTCCGTGCGTCAATGAATCTGTTTGGGGTGCTGCTTGGTGAGCGGTAACTGCACGTTAACTGCGTCGCGGGAGGCACGCCTCCCGCCGGGGTACGTCATCGAGACGCACCGGCATGACACCGGCTCAGTGCGTCTCTTCAAGACCCGAAGCCCGATTACTGGAGGAGCTTCAGAACTTGCTGCGGCAGCGAGTTCGCTTGAGCCAGCACCGAGATGCCAGCTTGTTGCAGCACTTGTGCCTTCGACAGGTTCGCCGTTTCTTGCGCGAAGTCAGCGTCGGTGATTTGCGACTGAGCGCTCGACAGGTCGCTGGACTCGTCTTGCTGCGACTGCGCGATGCCCGTGAAGCGGTTTTGCGCAGCACCCAGCGTTGCCTGGATGTTGTTGACGGTTGCCAGTGCGTTGTCGATCGTTTCGATCGCTTGGTTCGCGCCGAGCGTCGAGCTGACGTTCACGTTGGCGACGGTGGTCGGCTGGTTCGTGCTGTTGATGTTTGCCAGCGTCGTAGCCGTCGTGGTCGTCGGCGTGACGGTGTTGTACGCGATCGTACCCGGGGCGCCCGCGGTACCCGCGCCGACCGAGAACAGCGCCGACGTTGCCGTTGCCGACAGTTGGTTGCCGTTCTGGTCGAAGAACTGGTAGCCGCCGTTGCCGTCCGACTTCACGGTGATCGACGTCACGGCGCTCGCGTAGCCAGCCGAACCCGCCGCGACGTTCGCGCCGGTCTGGCCGTTGACCGCGATGTTCGAGATCGTGCCGAGCGTCGTGCCTGCTGCCAGGCCCGTCGTGTAGTTCGCGTGGATGTCGGTCAGCGCTTGCGTCGGGCTCGACAGGTCCGTGCCGGCCGTCAGGCTCAGCGTCGTGATGCCGTTTGCCGTTGCCGTCGAGAACAGTGCGGCGACAGTCGCCGTACCCAGCGTCTGGTTGTTCTGGTCGGTGTAGGTGAAGCCGCCGTTGCCGTTCGACAGAACGTTGATCGACGTGATTGCCGGCGTCGTGCCCGCAGCGGCTTCGGTGCCGGCTGCGTTCAGGCTCAGGCCGGTGATCGTGCCGAGCGTGTTGCCGGCTTGCACATAGCCGCTGCCGAGCGTTGCTGCCGACACGCCTTGCGTCAGGTTGATGCTGATCGACTGGCCGACGTTAGCGCCGACTTGGAAGTTCATCAGGCCAGCCGAGCCGTTCAGCAGGTTCACGCCGTTGTAGGTCGTTTGCGAAGCGATACGGTTCACTTCTTGAACTTGCTGCGCCACTTCTTGCTGCAGCGCTGCCTGGTCGCTCGACGACAGCGAGCCGCTCGATGCTTCGACAGCCAGCTGGCGGATCGTTTGCAGGCTTTGCGTGATCTGGCTCAGGCCCGTGCTTGCCGTTTGGACGATCGACGTACCGTCGTTCGCGTTCTGCACGCCTTGGTTCAGGCCGTTGACTTGCGTTTGCAGGCTGGTCGAGATCGCGAGACCGGCGGCGTCGTCAGCTGCGCTGTTGATGCGCTTGCCCGAGGAGAGGCGGGTGATGGCTTGCGACAGCGCGTTTTGCGAGCCGTTCAGGTTTTCCTGTGCGGTGAGCGAGTTGATATTGCTATTGATGCTGAGCATGAATTTCTCCCAAGAGGCCGTTTAGCCCTAAACAATGCTGGGTTGATATCGGCGGGGCACTCGTTCATTGCTGGCCGCCTCAGTGAAGGATTTCGGCGGGGTTGAAAAAAACTTGAGGGAACTTGTACATTCCTGACCTAATTTCTTGCTGCGCGCACCGGTGCGCCACGCGGCTCGAGGCTGGGAGCGGAGCGGCAGCGGCGCGCTGCGTGCGAGCGGAAGACGGCGTATTCTTTTTTTCTCGACGGGAAAAGCGGGGGTGGCCATGCAAAAGCGCACGATCGGGACATCGGGTTTGCAGGTGGCGCCGTTGGTATTGGGCGGTAATGTTTTCGGCTGGACGGCGGACGAAGCGACGTCGTTTTCGATTCTCGACGCGTTCGTCGATGCCGGGCTCGATTTCATCGATACCGCCGACGTCTACTCGGCATGGGCGCCGGGCCATCAAGGCGGCGAGTCGGAAACGATCATCGGCAAGTGGCTGAAAAAGAGCGGCAAGCGCGACAAGGTCGTCATCGCGACGAAAGTCGGCAGGCACGCGAAGCACCTCGGACTCACTGCGGGAAATATCCAGGCGGCCATCGACGCGTCGCTTTCCCGCCTGCAAACCGATTACGTCGACGTCTACTTCTCGCACTTCGACGAACCCGATACGCCGCTTGCCGAAACGCTCGGCGCCTATCAGCAGTTGATCGAGGCGGGCAAGGTGCGGGTGATCGGCGCGTCGAACTACAGCGGCGCGCGCGTCGTCGAAGCGCTCGACCTCGCACAGCGCTACGACTTGCCTAAATATCAGTTGCTGCAGCCCGAATACAACTTATATGAGCGCGCGAGCTATGAGACCGACCTCGAGCCGGTGGCGGTGGCCGAGCGGCTGGGCGTCGTGCCTTACTACGGGCTCGCGAGCGGCTTTCTGACGGGCAAATACCGCTCTCGCGCGGATCTCGCGAACCGCGTGCGCGGCTCGCGCGTCAAGCGCTATATGAATGAGCGCGGCTTTCTGATCCTGAGCGCACTCGACGAAGTCGCCCGGCGCCACGACGCGACCCCGGCGACGGTTGCGCTCGCGTGGCTGGTCGCCCGGCCCAGCGTGACGGCGCCGATCGCGAGCGCCACCTCGGTCGAACAGGTCAAGAACCTTGCCGCCGCGGCCAGCCTGAAGCTGTCGGACGCCGATATCCGCACGCTCGACAACGCAAGTGCTTGAGCGCAAATGCCAAAAAGCGGCTTAAGGGCTTGGCTAAGACGGCCTATACCTGATAAAATCGCCGGCTGAATTGAGATTTCCGTCATACCATCTGCCGTGCACGCTTCTCTTGGCGCTCGCTGCAACGGTTTGGCGGTCGCACGTGTCAAGCGCGAATCTGTTGCAAAACGACGGAACAGCGCACCAGCAGGCTTGCTGGGCGGGCGTTTGCGGGAAACTCCCCACCTCTCTTTTCCGGCCTCCGTGGCCGATTGCCTCTCGTTTCGCCTGTTTTGGGGAACGACCGGAGTGCCGGCGCGTGAGTGGCTTGCCGCCACGCATTTTGACCGTATCAAGCGACTTAGGAATTACATGACCACGATTCTTCTGAAAGAAAACGAGCCGTTCGAAGTGGCGATCCGCCGCTTCCGCCGCGCAATCGAAAAAAATGGCCTGATCGCCGAGCTGCGTGAGCGCCAATCTTACGAAAAGCCGACGACGGCTCGTAAGCGCAAGAAGGCAGCCGCTGTGAAGCGCCTGCATAAGCGCCTGCGCAGCCAAATGCTGCCGAAGAAGCTCCACTAAGCTTCCCCGGCGCGCGGCTGAAAGTCGCGCGAAAAGCAGTCAAGACGGCGGTGTGTGCTTCGAAAGAAGCCACGCCGCCGTTGCGTTTTGGAAACGTGGCTTTAGGGGCGACGCCTTCGAGGCCGGACTTCCGGGCGGGCCATCCGGCCGCGGCGCCTCAGGCGCCGGGCTCGGCCCGCGTCGGGTTTCAGGCGGCGTGCTTCTTGACGTGCTCTGCTGAGAGACCGAACTGACGCGCGATCGACGTCAGCCGCTCCTGCCACTCCCAGATGCCGAACGCATCGTGGACGTTTTGCAGGCAACTGAGGAGTTCCACTGTCGTCGGGTCGAAGATGTTGACACGTGCCCTGAGCAGCGCCTTCTTGAGTGCGGCGACGCCGGCATCCATGTATGGCGGCACTTCGCCGGGGCGCTTGCCGATGTAGCGGACCGGCACGCCTTCCATGGCCGTCACGTAATCGTGCGGCTTGATGAGACTGCCGACCGGGCAGCCGCCGCAATAGCCCCGATAAGCGCCCCCGCCTCGCGGGAGCAGCGCGGCGCGACCTTGGCCGAAAAGATGATCCACGGCGTGGTCGAACAGCGCCTGGTGCGTCAGGAAATTCAGGTTCTTCATGGTTTTGGCGGC
>DATGHJ010000144.1:0-3313 GCA_035308085.1 Trinickia sp.
AGCCGGCGGGCGCAACTGGCGCGCCCACCAGCACCCGCTCCGTCCGGGGGGCGCGTGGTACATCCTAGGCTGACACTTGCGGTCTCCATCATGGAGACCATCGCCATCTTCGCCTATGCCGCCTCGGGCTTCATCGAAGCACGCAAGCGCCGTCTCGATGCGATCGGCACGTTTCTCGTTGCGCTGGCCACCGCGTTCGGCGGCGGCACGGCGCGCGACATCATGCTCGAACGCCGTCCGTTCTATTGGGTCGAGCATCAGGAATACGTGATCGTCATTTTCGTGGCGTCGTTCTTTGCGCCGTACGTGCTGCGCCTGATCTCGCACGTGATCTCCGAGCGCGCGCTCCTGATCGCGGACGCCATCGGGCTCGGGCTTTTCAGCGTCATCGGCACGTCGATCGCACTCGACGCGCAAATGCCCGCGTTCATCGCGGTGCTGATGGGCGTGACAACGGGCGTCTTCGGCGGGATCATCCGCGACGTGCTGTGCAACCATGTGCCGCTCATCCTGAGCGACTCGCGCCCTTACGCGACCTGCGCGTTCGTCGGCTGCTGGCTGTATCTGCTGCTCCATCAGCTCAATGTCGATTCGATTTATAGCGTGCTGATCGCGACCGGCTTCATTCTCGTGGCCCGGCTCGTCACCTACAAGTTAGACGTGCGCTTGCCGCACTGACGAACGTCTTCGCCGCTGCGCCCGGCCCTACCGAACTTCATGGGCCGGAGAAGCGGGCAAAAAAAAGCGCCCGGGCGCGGAACCTCGACCGCTACCCGAGCGCTGGGACATCCTTCAGGCCAACAACCGCATTCTCATGCTTCGGCGCAAATCAGCGCGCACGTCAGCGCGCGCCGGGCCGCCCCAAGCGTGCCGACACCCCCGCGGGCGGCAGCGAACGCAGTACGCGGGGCCGTTACACATCAGGCAATGCGCTCCTCGTTGCTCGGATCGAACAGCACCGCCTTCGACACGTCGAACAGCAGCGTCATGTCCTGCAACGGCTGCGGGTTCGACGCCGGGTGCACGCGGCTCACGATCCGCTTGCCGTTCACTTGCGCGAACACGAGCGTATCCGGCCCGGTCGGCTCGATCACGTCGACCTTCACTTCGATCGGCTGCAGCAGCCCGCTTTGCACGTCGTGCGCGCTGCGCGCATCGGTGATGCGCTCGGGGCGCAGACCGAGAATCACTTCCTGGCCGACGCGGCTCTTGAGCTTCGCTGCGTCGAACGGCAGGTTCAGCGCGCCGCGCTTGACGCCCGTGTCGATCTCGACGGCGACGCCCGCGCCCTGCTCCACGAGCTTGCCCTGGATGAAGTTCATCGGCGGCGCGCCGATGAAGCCCGCGACGAACAGATTCGACGGCGAATCGTAAATCTGCTGCGGAGCGCCAAACTGCTGAACGATGCCGTCCTTCATCACGGCGATGCGATCGCCGAGCGTCATCGCTTCGATCTGGTCGTGCGTCACGTAGACGATTGTCGTGCCGAGGCGCTGGTGCAGCAGCTTGATTTCCGAGCGCATTTCAATGCGCAGCTTCGCATCGAGGTTCGAGAGCGGCTCATCGAACAGGAACATCACCGGATCGCGCGCCAGGGCACGGCCCATCGCGACCCGCTGGCGCTGGCCGCCCGAGAGCTGGCCCGGCTTGCGGTCGAGCAGGTGCGAAATCTGCAACATGTTCGAAACGCGATCGACGATCTGCGTCTGCTCGCCCTTCGGCACCTTGCGGATATTGAGGCCGAACGAGATGTTCTCGCGCACCGTCATCGACGGATACAGCGCGTACGACTGGAACACCATCGCGATGTCGCGATCCTTCGGCGACAGGTTGTTCACCACCTTGCCGTCGATCTGGATCTCGCCCTTCGTCACGGTCTCGAGACCGGCGACCATGTTGAGCAGCGTCGATTTCCCGCAGCCCGAGCCGCCGACGAGAATCAGGAACTGGCCGTCCTCGATGTCGATGTTGACACCCTTCAGAACCGGCACGCCGTTCGGGTAGGTCTTGTACACGTCACGGATGGAAAGGCTTGCCATGCTGTGAATCCTCTAGTCTCTCAAGAAAATGCTGGGCCGCCCCAAATTTTCTTGACCCCCTCGGGGGGACCTGGCGCGAAGCGACAGGTCCGGGGGTGGTTTATTACTGCTTTCGAATCCGCCCGCCGTCATGCGCTCATACGGCGGCGCGGATGCTGGTATCGAACGAAAAAAAACCGTGCGCGGGATGCGCGTACGCACCTCGACGCCAATGCGTCAACCCTTCACCGCGCCCGCCGTCAAGCCGCGCACGAAGTAGCGGCCGGCAACCACGTAGACGAGCAAAGTCGGCAGCGCGGCGATGATCGCGCCCGCCATGTCGACGTTGTATTCCTTCACGCCCGTCGAAGTGTTGACGAGGTTGTTCAGCGCCACGGTGATCGGCATCGAATCGACGCCGGAGAACACGATCCCGAACAGGAAGTCGTTCCAGATCTGCGTGAATTGCCAGATCAGGCACACCATGAAGATCGGCAGCGACACGGGCAGCAGGATGCGCGTGAAGATCATGAAGAAGCCCGCGCCGTCGATGCGCGCCGCCTTCACGAGTTCGGCCGGAATGCTCACGTAGAAGTTGCGGAAGAACATCGTCGTGAACGCGATCCCGTAGATCACGTGCACGAACACGAGGCCGCCGATCGTATTGGAGATGCCGAAGAAGCCTTGCAGGCGCGCCATCGGCAGCAAGATCGCCTGGAACGGGATGAAGCAGCCGACGAGCAGCATCGTGAAGAGCGCGTCGGCGCCGCGGAAGCGCCAGTGCGTGAGCACGTAGCCGTTGAACGCGCCGATGATCGACGAGATCAGCACGGCGGGAATCACCATCTTCACCGAATTCATGAAGAACGGCTGCATCCCGTCGCAGCGCACGCCGGTGCAAGCCTGGCTCCACGCTTTGATCCACGGCGCGAAGGTCCAGTGCATGGGAAGCGAGAGCAGGTCGCCCGCGCGCATCTGGTCGAGATCCTTGAACGACGTCGACACCATCACGTAGATCGGGAACAGGAAGTACAGCGCAAACAGAATCAAGGCCGCGTAAATGACGGCACGGCTGATCGTGATCCCAGTACGCGCCGGGCCGCCCCCAAGCGTACTGGGCGCCCCCCCGGGGGGCAGCGAACGCAGTGAGCGTGGGGGCTGTTTATCAGGCTGCATTGCGGGTGCTCCTCGATTCCAGATACATGAGCGGCACGAGCACGGCCACGACGGTCGCGAGCATCATCATCGACGACGCTGCGCCGACGCCGAGCTGCCCGCGGTTGAACGAAAACGTG
>DATGHJ010000145.1:0-6551 GCA_035308085.1 Trinickia sp.
GTCAACTCCGACAGCACATCCGCATTGTCCGGGTCCACGCGCAGCCACGCTTCGAGGTAAGCGATCGCCAGGCTGTCGGCGCTGCCGCCGCCGAGCAAGCGCGCTTCGAGCTTCACCCGTGGAAACGCGAGCGCGAGCATCAACGCGACGAACGCGCCAAAGACGGCGATGACGGCCGGCGAAAACAGCCGCTCCCGTTCAGGATCCGCAGACGACATCGACATGCAGGCTATTGGAACCGGAAAGGGGCTGCTGGCTGGCGCGGCACGCTTGCGCATCGGCCAGCCGGAAACGCGGCGCGACGTGCGCATGCAGGTCGAAGGAAAAGCTTTGGCCGGTCCTCGTGAAGTTGTCGATCCTGCCGTTCGCTTCCGCCAGGTAGGCGACCTGCGGCGCCTCTCCCGCATCCACGACGGCAAAGCGCGCCTCGCTGCCCGTCAGGTGTACGTAGGTTCCGCCGGGACCCGGCAGATAGCCGGCGACGCCCTGCGCCGTCGTCATCTCCGGCACCTTGCCGGGCGGCAGGCGCACCGTGCGCAGGTTGCCGGCGTTGCGCACGATCCAGAAGCGGCCGTCGGGTGTCACGCTCGTGTCGAGGAAGTCGAGCACGCCGCGGGCGTACTCGGACACGAACACCGGCGTCACCGGCTGCTTGAGCACCGTGTCGAGCACCTCCTTGAGCGCCTGCACCGATGCGTACTTGGTGCCGCTGAACATGTGGTAGTAGATGTCGATCGGCTTGAAGCGGATCGGCCGGTCGGTCATCGCCAGCGTCTCCAGCACGCGCGAGTATCCATAGAACGGGCCCTGCCACAAGTTCGTATACATCTCCTCGTTCTGATTCGGCGCGAACACCTGGTAATAGCCGCCCTTGCGCACGCCGAGCGGCGCGATCGCGGTCCACGTCGGATCGGACTTCGTGATCAGCGTGTCGCCGCCGTTCAGATTCAACACCCCCGCGTCGTACGCCGCCTTCAGGGCCGGCGCCGGCACCTGGCAATCGCCGCTCCACAGCACGACCCGCACGGGCTTGCCGGGCGGCGCGACATGGCGGTTCAGATAGCGGATCGATCCGCCGATCTCGCGGTCGATGCTGAACCGATAGCCGGGAATGTCGAACGACAGCCCCGTGCGATTCGTCTGGCTGCCGCCCTCCGTGACGACGTCCTTCGTCGTCGCATCGCCGAGCCCCGTCACGCGCATCCATTGCAGCGGATGCGTATAGGTATGGGTCGCCACTTCGACATTCGGCAACTCGAAGATGCGCGTGCCGATCGCGCGCAAGTGCGGGGCGATCTTGCGAAACGGCCCGTCGTCGCTGACCTCGGCTTCGATCAGCGACACCGTGGTGGGCATGCCGGTATCGCGCAGCAGGCGGTACAGCACGTCGCCCGAATATTCCGGCGACGCAGCGGTGTTCGGGTGCGTGCCGTCCGCAAACTCCGCGCGCGACGCAAAGCCGTCGCCGTCGATATGGGACATCAACAGACGCCGGCCATTCTCGGTCGTCGGGTCGGGTACGGGCATATCGGCAGGCAGGCGCAGCGCGGCGCGGAGGAACTCGATCGGCTGCAGCACCCAGCGCGCCTGATTCACCGCGCCGAGATCGAATACCGCGAACGGCCGCAGCGCGTAGCCGCCCCACGGGGTCAGCGCGGCGCCGTCGATCACGAAATCGCCCGAGCGCAGGCGCAAAAGCGAACGGCTCCCGGGACCGACCCGCACCGCCGTGTAATCCTGCGGGTTGGGGCGCGGCTTCATCTCGAAGCCCATCAGCTGCGGATCGTACGATTCGACCTCGAGCTTGCCGCCCGCGGGCTCGCCCAGCACAGTCCGCAGACCGAGCTTCTGCGCGAGCAGGCCATCGAGCGCAACGCCGAACGACGAAAGCACGGCAAGCGGCACATGGGCGTCGACCTGCGCGGCGAGCCACGCGCGGTAGTCGCTCTGGCGCGGCACGTCGCCGTTCAGCCACAGCACGATGCCCGCGTAACGGTCGCGCAGATCGCCCTGCGGCAGCGGGTCGCGGGCGTCCCGGTAGTCGATCGAGTAGCCGAGGTAGTTGAGCGGCATCGCCAGAAAGCGCACCCCGGGCGACACGTTCAGATCGGTGCGCGGCGGCGGGTCCTGGATGACGAGGATGCGCCGCTTGAGCGGCTCGACGGCGCCGCTCCCCATCGTCTGCAACCCGCCGTCGGTCACGTACGGCACGATACCGTGCGCCTCGATTTCGGCAACCGTCGCTCGCGCGCAGGCCGGGTCGGCGCCCGGGCAGTAGTCGACCGAGAGCACCGGCAAGCCGTAGCGCTCGCGGATCGTGTCCGCCTGCCCGATGAGCCACGCGCGGTCGGCGGCGGGCACCTCGACGTAGCGCTGCTGCGCCTCGTCCCAGCCGCGAAAGAGCGATTCGAACGCGACCGCGTACACGAGGTCATGCACCTGCGGCAGGATCTCGAAGCCGCGGTTGAAAATCAGCTTCGCGTCGGGATGGCGCGCCTTGATCGCGCGGATCACCGCCACCAGGCCGGCCTCCTGCCTGGCGCGGGCGTCGTCGGTCTGGGCAGCGAGACGGTAGGAATCGAGCGTATCGAGGAAGAACCCCCGATACCCCTTGTCCCACAGCGGCTCGATCACGTGATCGACGAAGAACGCGGGCCAGGCCGGCTGGCTCTGATCCACCACCCGCGACGCCCACGCTTCGTTCTGCCCGAGCAGCCACGCTTTCGGCAATGCCGCATAGTAAGAACGCGACGGCAAGACTTCGCCGACGCTCGCGTACGCGAACCACGTCGTATGCGGCAATCGATGGGCTAGCGGATCGAACCCGCTGTCGGGCTCGACGATCGCGGCGTCATAGGCCGACAACAGCTCGACTGGCGGGTCCTGTCCGTAGTACAGCGCGAACGACGGCGCTGCCGCGGGCGGCGTACTGGCCAAGCCGCCAGGCGGCGCCGCGGCCTGGGCAGCGCCAACCGTCCAGGCGAGCAGCGACGCCAACGTGAGCCGTACGATCAACCGAATTAGCGAAAATGCCATGCGAGCAGCAGCTACCTGGAGTCAATATTCACGGAAACTGGATCGGAAAGCGGGGCCGTACTCGACGTTTCCGCGACGCGACTATGCGATGCGCAGCAAGCAAACGCGACCTGATTGACTTGTCCAGCAATTCGCGCAGGCCCGCGATTTTATTGCGGAATGTCTCAAAAAACCAATCCGATGCATCCGCGCAACAAACCATTGATCGACAAAAGGCCGACAATAGGAGCCTACAACGTCGTCGAGCGCCCCTATACGGCGATTACGCAGTTGCGTCCATGGCTTTTCGCGCGATAGAGCCGCTGGTCGGCGGCGCGCAGCAGGGTATCGAGTGAGTTGCCGTCCTGCCCGAACTGCGAAATGCCGATGCTGACGGTGACCGAGAACGGTTCGGCGCCCATCGCATCGAAGCGCGTGCTCTGAATCGACATACGAATCCGCTCGCCGACCATCAGCGCGACATCGAGCGCCGCCTGCGGCAGCAGGACCATGAACTCCTCGCCGCCCACGCGCGCCACGCCGTCGTAGGGCCGGATCGCATCGAGGCACGTCTGCACGAACGCCTTGAGGACCGTATCGCCGACTTGATGTCCGAAGGCATCGTTGACCCGCTTGAAATTGTCGAGATCGAGCGCGAGCAGCGAGAACGGCGCCTCGCCGCGCTTGACCCGTGCGATTTCCGTCTCGACCCGCTCGAGGAAGATGCGGCGGTTGACCGCGCCCGTGAGCGGATCGATCGCAGCCAGATGCTCGAGCTTCTGGTTGGTGTGCTGCAGCTCCTGCAGCGCGGCCTCGGTGCGCGCCTTCGCTTCCGCCAAGCGGGCCATCAGCTCGTCCTGGCTGTAGATGGTCGAAAACGAGCGGGTCGTGTGAAACGCCTGCACGACGCCGAAGCTCAACAGGAAGAAACCGCCCGCGAAGATCGCATGCGCGAGCCACCACATGTGGTTCCACGGCTTGCCGAGAATGAACGCGAGCGACGAGAGCGCGAACGACATCACCGACATGCCGAAGATCAGCATCAGCGGCGAACGGATCCGGCGCCACAGCAGCAGGGCGACATTGACGAGCGAGATGACGAGCGCCCCGCCCTCCATCGACAAGCGCGTGCCGAGCGAGCCGGCATAGGGCGAGTACGCAATCACCGCGACGAACAGATCGATGGCCAGGAACCCCATGAGCCACATCAGCCACGACCACGGGTCCGAGCGCTTCGCAACGGGGTCGGGCTGCGACCTATACGAGAGCAGGCCGACCAGCAGCAGGATCGACATCACGAAACGCGAGGCCGGCCCGTACAGCAGGAAGAGCCAAATGTTCCGGTGCGAGAAGCCGGTAAACACGCCGTGCAGCGTATAGATCACGACGAAGCCGGCAAAGCCGAGCGTGAGCCAGCGCAGGATCGGTTCGCCCGAGAGGCGGTAGCACTGCCAGGTCACATAGGTGACGAAGAGCCCTTCCAGCGTGGCCGCCGCAATCGCGATCTCGTGAAAGAGATGGTTTTCGAACTTGAGGGACGGGTCTTGGAAGTAATACAGGTAAGCGATCAGATAGGCCGGAACGAGCGCGAAGCCGATCAAGAGCAGGCGGCCGTAGATTTGCGTCACATGGCGGATGCCGGCGGGTGGTTCCACGATGACCGCCGCGCTCGTTGCGCTATTCAGGCTCATGTTCGCGTTCCCTTGGAAGATGGTTTCCAGCAGTCCGGCCGCACGGCTCGCCTCGGCCCGGCCGCCCGCAACCGGACTCGAACTTTACCTTAAAGATATAGAGATAAGATAAGACAATTCCACCCGATTGGCATAGCGCCTTTCGAATTTCCGCGCGTTACCTGAAAGCAGGTAACGTTGCCGCGTCAAAGGGTCGATGAGAAACGGTTCGCGATGCCGGCGCCGCGCGACGAAAGAAACAAGAAAAGGCGACGCAATCGCAGCGGGAAGCGCTGCAACCGCGTCGCAAAAGGATGCTCGGAGCTTCGGTCTACTTCGCCGCGACGCGCTCGGCGGGTTCGGCGGCGCGCTTCGTGGTCTTCGACATGGCCGCGTTGACGGCCTCGGCATTGTTTTCCGCGACTTCGATCGCGTGCTGAGTCGCCTTGCGCGTCGACTCGTACCATGCGCCGGCCGCGTTCATTGCCGACTTAAACGCGGTGATCGCGGGCTCGGCGGCGGCGGGCACATGGCGGCCCGCATCGTCGACGAAATGATGCAGACGGCGCTGCTGCTCCGCGTACTGCTCGTTGGCGACGTTTGCGAACTCCGCGTGAGCGGCAGTCGCGATCGAGAAGAGCCGCGAGTAGTAGGTTTGCGTGCGCGTGACCGCCTGCTCGACCGGGTTCGCTCGCAGCGCGACCCATTCGCGCAGGTTCTTGCCCGACACCGCGTCAAGCACGGCCTCTTGCGAATCGCCGACGGCCGACTTGAAGGTGTCGAAGTTCAGTTCGACCACCTGCTGGAAATGTTCAAAAGCGTGGCCGGCGAGAGCAAACGACGTCTCGAGATTCGCGCGCCGTGCCGCCGCATAGTGCTCCGGATTCCAAAAGCTCATGTTCTTGCTCCCTAAAGTGCCCTTCTTCCGGGCAGGTTTGACGTCAACGCGTGTCAAGCGAACGGCGCAAATCTATCAGCCGCAAATTGTCGACGGACCTAGCGAGCTTGATAGCTAGGACAATCGGTAGCGCTACCGATATGGGCGCCTCGCCGACTTGCGCTACACTCCCGCGCCGGTCCTGCGCAGGCCAAGCGCCGGACCTCGCGTTTCGGACGGCATCGCGGCAACACAATTGCCCGCGGCTATCCGCCTGACGCCGCCGCCTCACGGCCGGCGTCGCCACTGCGCAGGCTCGCGACCCGAGCCCGCGTGACAGGAAGACGGAGTTATCGCTTCGGCTTCTTCACCTCTACGGAGTCAACGCTTTGTCAAACCAGCTCAATACCGGGCTCGCCAGCCTGTTCGGCACCGGGGAAGGCCCCGCGCACGAACGCATCGCCCTCACCACCGACGCCCAGTCGGGTCTCCAATCGATCATCGCCGTCTACAGCACCGCGCTCGGCCCCGCATTCGGCGGCTGCCGCTACTGGACCTACGCACACGACATGGACGCGCTCGTCGACGCGCTGCGTCTGTCGCAAGGCATGGCATACAAGAACGCGCTCGCCGACCTGCCGTTCGGCGGCGGCAAGGCGGTGATCCTGCGCAAGCCCGGGCAGACCGACCGCTCGCGGCTTTTCAGGGCGTTCGGACGCGCGGTCCAAGCGCTCGATGGCCTCTACATCACGGCAGAAGACGTCGGCACCACGGTGGACGACATGCGCGCGGCGCAGACCGAAACGCGCTACATCAGCGGCATGCCGCGCGACGGCGAGTTTGGCGGCAACCCGTCGCCGAAGACGGCTTATGGCGTGTTCGTCGGCATCGAGGCAGCCGTGCAGTATGTGATGGACAAGAGCAGCCTCGCGGGCGTGTCGGTCGCCGTGCAAGGGCTCGGCTCGGTCGGCTGGGATCTGTGCCAACGG
>DATGHJ010000146.1:0-3408 GCA_035308085.1 Trinickia sp.
CTGATTGATCCGGCTGATCTCATCGCACCAGCGGCGGCGCTCCGCGTGTTCCATGGCGAGAATCTCCCCGTAGGACCAGTGGAAGTGATACGCGACGAACGCGATCTCTTCGTAGAGCTGATCGGGTACTACAGGGAGCGCAGTTTTCCCAGCGGCGCCGCCTCCGCGCCGGCGGCCGGTACGTGCTGCGTGTCGTTCGCGAACTCGCCCGGGTAGTTGATCTGGTTATAGAGTTCCTGCAGATAGGCGAAGTCGGCCGTGAAGAGATTCTCGATCACGTTCGTGTTGATCATGTCGAGATTGCCGAGCTGCGTCACCACGCGCGACAGCACGATCACCGAGAGATAGCCCGGATTGCCCTGCACGCGATGATCGCGCAACGGCAGGATCTCGTCGGCGGCTGTCGCGAGCCGCATCACGCCCTGCCTGTGAAGCGTGCCTTCGGCGTCGCGATAGCCGATCGGCAAGGTGAAGTCGATTTCGGTGCTGATGACGTTCATGTTCGATTCCTTCCGTTCGGGACAAGCAGGGTAGAGAGGGCTACGAAACGCTACGAAGCGCTACGAAACGCGGGTCATGTACTGGATCGTCAGCTCGAAGGTCTCCACCATGACGTCGCTCGTGCTGGCGTTCAGGCCCGTGCTCTCGTACTTGCTGGGCCACGCGTTGATGACGTTCCAGCGCGCCTTCGCCGAGCCCGTCGCGTCGATGAGAATCAGCGAGATGTTCTTCTGCGCCCCCTTGAAGGTGTTGCCTTTTTCCGCGACCTGGGTGAACCAGTTGTAGAGATCCATCGAATCGGTGAGGCCCTTCTTCAAGGTCAGCTTGCCGTAGGTCGTGAGGCCCGAGAGCGAGCGCTTGTAGGTCGGGTCGGTGCCTTCGCGGTAGTCGACCGTCTCGACGGTCACGTCGGGAATCGTCGCCTCGGAGAAGGACGCCACTTGAATGCCCGAGATTTCCACCTGGAACCGAAAGCCGCGGTAGGGGTTGGTCAATTGCGTCTGGGTCGCCATGGTCACGTTCCGTTGTCGGTTAGCCGCTCAGTTAGCCGTTCAGTTAGCCGCTCAGTCAGCCGTTCATGCAGCCGGCCGCTCAGGAGCCCGAATCCGGGCCGGCGACCTTCTGAGTCATGCGGATGATGACGAACTCGGCGGGATAGACAGGCGCGAGACCCACGTCGATGTACATCTGGCCGAGCGCGCGTGTCTCGGGCGGGTTGTTCGTCTGGTCGCAGGTCACGAAGAACGCTTCGGCCGCCGTCGCGCCGAACAGGCCGCCCGCTTGCCAGATCGTCGTCAGGAATGCCGAGATGTCGCGCGTCACCGCTGCCCAGGTGGTCTGGTCGTTGGGTTCGAACACGACCCACTGCAGGCTCTGCTTGAGGCTCTGCTCGACATAGATGAACAGGCGCCGCACGCTGACGTAGGTCCACTCGCTGCCCAGCGCGGCGAGCGTGCGCGCGCCGTAGATCACGTTGCCGTAGCCGAGCAGATTGCGGATCGCGTTGACGCCGTTCGGATTGAGCGTGTCCTGATCGGAATCGGTGACGCTCGTCTGCACCTGCACGACCGAGGCCAGCAGACCGTCGTTGACGCCCGCCGGCGACTTCCAGACGCCGACGTTGGCGTCCGTATAGGCGTAGCGGCCAAGCGCCGGGCCCGACGGCGGGATCGGCACGTTCGTGCCGTCCATCGAGTTGTAGATCGAGACCCACGGATAGTAGAGCGCGCCGTAGGTCGAATTGATCGCGGGCGCCGCGTTGGTGCCCGTGCCGCCTCCGGTCTTGAAGGTGTTCACGCCTTGCACGGTCTGCCCGAACGGCGGATCGACGGCGTAGAAGAGGTTGCGCATCGCCGGCTGGTCGCAGAAGAGGAGCGCGAGGTTGATGATCGTGGCCTGCTGCGCCGCGTTGACCGTGTTGCCGCTCGCGTCGGTCACGTTGACCGTGTCGGGCATCGCCAAGAGGCTCAGGCCCTGCACGGCGCTGAGCGTCTTCCACGCGTCCTCGAACAGCCAGTTGGGGGCGCCGCCGTTGTTCAGCATCTGCGGTGGCGACGTGTTCGTGTTCTGCGGGCGGGTGCCGTTGGTGGTCGACGCGTGCACGAATATCGAGCTGGCGTTGATCGCGTCCTGGAGTTGCGGGGTCATCGTGTCCTTCGTGTAGCCGTTGAAGCTCTCGAGGACGTAATAGCTCTTGCCGCCGGCCTGCACCGTGGTCAGGTTGTTTTGCGTGCAATACGCTTGCAGCGTCGCGTTCACGGAGTTCGCCGGCAGGGTGTTCAACTTGTCCACGTCGGCGACGATGGCGAGGTTGAAGACTTGCGTCGGCGTCTTCGGGTCGGAGCCGTCTGCGTTGCTGATCACGAAGCCGATCATGTTGTTCGGCCACGTGCCCGGCGTGACGGCCGTGAGCGTGATGCCGCTCTGCGAGACCGTGGCCGCCTGGGCGTTGTTCTTGTCCTGGGCCCGCACGATGTAGCAGGAGGTGCCGCCTTCGGTGAAGAACTCGGAGACGGCCCACGACACCATGCCGTTCCAGAGCAGATTGCCGAACTGGCGCTGGTAGGCGTTCCAGCTCGTGATGAGCGTCGGCAGGTTGGGCGGGACCGGCGGCCCGCCGGCGCCGGGATAGATCCCAGTCACGCCGATGAACGCGGGTACCGACGTCGAGGCGCCTTGAATCGTGCGCGCGCTCGGCATCTCCTGAATGTAGATGCCGGGATGGGTGTAGTTGGTCGCCAAGATCGTGCCTCTCAGGGTCTCAGTTAGCGCATGTCCATATCGACGAATTGCGTGGTTGCCGCTGGCTGCGTCACTTGCGTGCTTGCCGTCGTATATCCGGTCTTGCTGAAGGTCAGCGTCACGGCTGTCTCAGGGCTGAGCCGCCCACCCAGGGCCAGCGCATAGCGGCCGTCGTAGCGGCCCTGGTCCGACGTCTGCGTGACCGCTTGGCGCGCCGCGCCCCGCCAGTTCTGATAGCCGGCCTCGACGGCGACGCCCGCCAGCGGCTTGTTCGTGGCCGCGTCGCGCACCAGGCCGCGGATCAACGTCGTGCCGGCCGGGTAGGGGTAGAGCGGGCTCGGCTCGAGCAGACACGGCACGATCGCCTCGGCGAGCGGCAGCTGAAGCGGCACTTTCAGCTCGACCTGCCGCGTGAAGAACGGCGCCGAGATCGTCGTCAGCTGGTAGTCGCCGTCGGCGAGCGCGCTGAACGCGTAGAAGCCCTGCGGTTTCGCAAGCGGCCGGCACGGCTCGCCGTTGAGCAGGAAGAACGGGTCAATGCCCACCGCCGGAGCGTGGTTGAAGCCGTCGATCAACTGCACGACCGCGGAGAGCTTCATGGCATCTCCCAGTAGCTGGATTCCGCCTGCGTCACCATGTCGGTCTGCAGCGCGAGCCGCGACGGAA
>DATGHJ010000147.1:0-4764 GCA_035308085.1 Trinickia sp.
TTCACGAAAGACGGCAAGGACCGCTACGGTCTCGCCGACAAGCGCCCCGCCGCGCTCGTCGATTTGCCGCGCTTCAACGGCGAACAATTGGTGCCGGAGAAATCGAGCGGCGACCTCTTCATCCAAGCCTGCGCGAACGACCAGCAAGTCGCCTTCCACGCGGTGCGCCAGCTCGCGCGCATGGGCTACGGCAACCTGCAGATGCGCTGGGGCCAAGCCGGCTTCCTGTCGGGCCCGAAGGGGCAGACGGCGCGCAATCTGATGGGCTTCAAGGACGGCACGAACAATCCGCCCACCAAGGACCCGGCGCTGATGAACCAGTTCATCTGGGCCGGCGACGAAGGCCCGGGGTGGATGAAAGACGGCACCTACGCGGTGTTCCGCCGCATTCGCATCACCATCGAGCACTGGGACCAGATGGAAGTCGGCTTCCAGGAATCGGTGTTCGGCCGCCACAAGTACAGTGGCGCGCCGATCGGCAAGAAGAACGAGTTCGACGAGCTCGATCTCGACGCCCAGGACAAGGACGGCAATTCGCTGATTCCCGACAACTCGCACGTGCGCCTTTCGACGGCCGCGACGAACAACGGCCAGCGCATTCTGCGCCGCTCGTATTCGTACAACGACAGCACGAATTTCTATATCGAGCGCTGGCCGCCGTGGCGTCAGGAAACGGAGTACGATGCCGGGCTGATTTTCATCGCGCACCAGCGCGACCCGCGCACCGGCTTCATTCCGATCAACGAGAAGCTCGCGAAGCTCGACATGATGAACCAGTTCACGACGCACGTCGGCAGCGCAATCTTTGCGATCCCGCCGGGCGCGAAGGAAGGCTCGTACATCGGGGCGGAGCTGTTCGAGGCTTGACAGACGCAAACGCGACGCAAACAAACGCAAGTATTCGAAGAGGATTTTGGATCATGGCAGTTTTGAAGTCAGGTAGCCGGCTCGCCGCGATCGGCGGCGCAGCGGCACTCGCATTGGCAACCCTCGGCGCGCTGCCGACGGCGGCGCACGCCGCCTCGCTCACGCTCTACAGCGCGCAGCACGAGCAAGTCGTCGACATGCTCACGAAGGATTTTGAAAAGCAAACCGGCATCTCGGTGAAGGTGCGCAACGGCGAAGGCCCGGCGCTCGCCGCACAGCTCGTGGCCGAAGGCAGCGCCACGCCCGCCGACGTCTACTTCACCGAAAACTCGCCCGAGCTCGTGCTGCTCGGCGAGAAGGGCCTGCTCGGCAAGGTCGACGCCGCGACGCTCGCGACCACGCCCGCGCGCTACAACGCGCCGCAAGGCGACTGGGTCGGCGTGCTCGCCCGCGAGAACGTGCTCGCGTACAACACGACGAAGATCCAGCCGTCGCAACTGCCCGCTTCGCTGATGGATCTCGCGAAGCCCGAGTGGCAGGGCAAGGTCGGTATCGCGCCGTCCGACGCGGACTTCCTGCCGCTCGTCTCCGCCGTGCTCGCCGAAAAAGGCGAAGCCGCGACGCTCGCGTGGTTGAAGGGCCTGAAGGCGAACTCGCAGATCTTCGACGACGACGAAGGCGTGGTCGCCGCCGTCAATCGCGGCGCGGTCGCGACCGGCGTGATCAACAGCTACTACTGGGCGCGCCTGCACGCCGAACTCGGCGACAAGGGCACCAAGAGCGCGGTCTATCACTTCGGCAACGGCGACGTCGGCGGGCTGATCAACGTGTCGGGCGCGGCGGTGCTCAAGGCGTCGCACAACAGCGACGCCGCGCAGAAGTTCCTCGCCTATCTCGTGAGCGACCGCGCGCAGAAGCTGATCGCCGGCAGCCATATCAGCTTCGAATATCCGCTGCGCGCAGGCGTGGCACCCGATCCGATCCTGAAGCCGTTCAACGAACTGGCGCCGCCGACGCTCACGCTCCAACAGCTCGGCGACGACAGCCAGGCCGGCAAACTGCTTCGCCAAGCTGGACTGCTGTAATGAACGATGAACGTTCGCCGGGAGGCTGAATGAGCAACGCCGCCGTAGCGGTCACGCCATCGCCCGAAGCCGCGGCGCGCGCCGGAAGGCGCACGCCGCGTGGCCTCCTTGCAGCCGCCGCCATCAGTGCGCTGCTGGTTCTGATGCCGCTCGCGTTCACGGTTTACCGTGCCGCGAGCTTCGGTCTTTCCGACGCCGAGGAGTTGGTGTTCCGCCCGCTCGTCGGCGAGCTGCTGCTCAATACGCTGTTGATCACCGTGACGGCCACGCTCGCGTCCGCCGTGCTCGGCACCGCCGCCGCGTGGTTCATCGAACGCACGCACCTGCCGGGACGCCGCATGTGGGCGCTCTTGATGGCCGCGCCGCTCGCGATGCCCGCGTTCATCACAAGCTACGCGTGGGTATCGCTTTCGCTCGATTTGCAGGACTTCACGGGCGCGCTCGTCGTCATCACGTCGACGTATTTCCCGCTCGTCTATCTGCCGGTGGCCGCCGCGCTGCGCGGCATGGACCCGGCCCTCGAAGAAAGCGCGCGCTCGCTCGGCTGCGGACGCTGGTCGACGTTCGTGCGCGTCGTGCTCCCGCAATTGCGCCCGGCGCTCCTCGGCGGGATGTTGCTCGTCGCGCTCGGCGTGCTGTCCGAGTTCGGCGCGTTTTCGCTCTTGCGTTTCCGCACGTTCACGACCGAGATTTACGCCGAGTACCGCACGAGCTTCGACGGCGGCGGCGCGTCGATGTTCGCGTCGCTGCTCATGACGATGTGCCTCGTGTGCCTCGTGCTCGAAGTCCGCGTGCGCGGCAAGGCGCGCTACGAGCGCGTCGATCGCGGCGCGCGCCGCGCGGCGCTGCGCTATCCGTTGGGCGCGGCGCGCTGGCTCGTCGTCGCGGGCTTCGCGGCCGTGGTCATCGCGACGCTCGGCGTGCCGCTCGGCATGATCGCCTACTGGCTCACGCAGCCGGGCGCGGCCGCCGTCACGCCCGCCGACGTCTCGCCGGAACTGCTCTGGAACGCGGCCGCGGCCTCGCTCGGCTTCGGCGCCGCCGCCGCGCTCGTCACGACGCTGCTCGCGCTGCCGCTCGCGTATCTGCTCGTGCGCTATCCCGGCCGGATCGCCACGCTCTTCGAGCGCACCGTGTTCATCGCGCAAGGCATGCCGGGCCTCGTGATCGCGCTTGCGATCGTGTCGCTCGCCGTGCACTTCCTGCTGCCGCTCTATCAGAGCGCGGCGCTGCTCGTCGTCGCCTACGCGATCCTGTTCCTGCCGCTCGCGCTCGTGAGCGTGCGCGCCGCGCTGATGCAATCGCAGCCGCGTCTCGAAGAGACCTCGCGCGCGCTCGGCCTCAACGCCCTGCAAACGCTGTGGCGCGTGCTGCTGCCGCTCGCGGGACCGGGCCTCGGCTCGGCCGCGGCGATGGTGTTCATCTCCGTCGTCACCGAATTGAACGCGACGCTCCTGCTCTCGCCGATCGGCACGCACACGCTCGCCACGCAAGTGTGGACCGACACCTCGACACTCGCCTTCGCCGCCGCCGCGCCCTATGCCGCGCTGCTCGTCGGCATTTCGCTCTTTGCGTCGGGCGTGCTGTTCGCGCTGCTCGGCAAATCGGCGGTGCTCGAGCGCTGACGATGGACGCGCTCGCGCAGCGGCGCCGGCGAACGAATTACGAATAGAGTCTCATCGATGAGCAATCTGAACATCAACGGCTTGAAAAAGTCGTTCAGTGGCACCGCGGTGCTGCACGGCATCGACCTGACGGTCAAGAGCGGCACGCTACTCGCGCTCCTGGGCCCGTCGGGCAGCGGCAAGACCACGCTCTTGCGCGTGCTGTGCGGCTTCGAGGAAGCCGACGCCGGAACGGTCGAGATCGACGGCCGGCGCGTAGTGGGCCCGGGCCTGCACGTGCCCTCGGAGCAGCGCCGCATCGGCTACGTGCCGCAGGAAGGCGCGCTGTTCCCGCACCTCTCGGTCGCCGACAATATCGTGTTCGGCCTGCCGCGCACGCTGCGCCGCGCGCGGCATCGCGTGGCCGAATTGCTCGAGCTCGTGGGGTTGCCCGCCTCGTATGCCGAGCGCGCGCCGCAGCAGCTCTCGGGCGGCCAGCAGCAGCGCGTCGCGCTGGCGCGCGCGCTGGCGCCGTCGCCGACGCTCGTGATGCTCGACGAGCCGTTCTCCTCGCTCGACGCGGCGCTCCGTATCGAAACGCGGCAAGCGGTCGCCGATGCGCTCGCGGCCGCGGGCGCGACCGCGGTGCTCGTCACGCACGATCAATCGGAGGCGCTCTCGCTCGGGCATGAAGTGGCCGTGCTCTGGCGCGGCAAGCTGATCCAGACCGCGTCGCCCGAAGCGCTCTACCGGCGTCCGGTGTCGCGCGAGTTGGCGTCGTTCGTCGGGGAGGCGGTGTTGTTGCCCGGGGTGGCGGCGCGCGATGCGGTCGATTGCCAACTCGGGACGCTGAAGCTCGCGGCGCCGGCGAACGCCGGACCGGTCGATGTGATGGTGCGTCCGGAACAGATCCGCATTTTGCCGGCCGAGGCAGCCGCTGCGACGCATGCCAATGGCGCGGCGTCATTGCATGCGGCGACGGTGCGCGAAGTCGCGTTCTTCGGCCAGGACGCGAGCATCGGCCTCATGCTCGACTCGGCGCCGGGTGTCGCGATCCGGGCGCGCGTGCCCGGCTATTTGAGCCCGCAGGTCGGCGACAAGGTGAACGTCGCCGTGGACGGGGAAGTTACGGCGTATCCGCGCGCGTGACGAGCGCGTTGTGCGGTTCCACGACTCGCTGTTCCGACGCGTGCTGTTCCGGCGCGCGT
>DATGHJ010000148.1:0-3707 GCA_035308085.1 Trinickia sp.
CGCTGATCGGTGGCGTTCATCGCCGAATTGATCGCGTCGAACTTGCGGCCCTTCAGCGCCGGGATCAGACCGTCGAACGACGTCTCGACCCACGTGCACGTCAGATGCGCCGCCGCGCAAACAGCATTGCCGACGTCGATATCGAAGCCTTGCAAGCTGCCGTCCGCCGCCTTCGATTCGAACGGCGGATATTGCGCTTCGAGGCCGAAGCGCATCGAAGTCGCGTCGGCCAACGCCGATGCCGATACCAATGCGCACGCGAATGCGAACAGAACGTTGAGACGTTTCATCGTGGATCTCCTTGCCTTGGGTGTCTTTGCATATATTTAGGCGGCTTTCCGTGCTTGCCGCCAAGCTTTTGGTCTTATCGGGTTCAATGATGCGCGAGTCAAAAAGCTGCGACATCCGACGGGGTTGCAATGCGCTTGTGCGTCAGCACCGGCAAGCGCCCGCGGACTTCGCGCAGCGCCGCGGCCTTCAGTTGCGCCACCGCGATGCCCGGCTCGTCGTCGTGGCGCGCGAGCACCTCGCCCCACGGGCCGACGATCATGCTGTGGCCGAACGTGCGCCAGCCGTTCACGTGCGTGCCGCACTGGCCCGCCGCGATCACATACGCCTGGTTCTCGACGGCGCGGGCGCGCAGCAGCAGTTCCCAGTGCGCGAGACCGGTGGTGTGCGTAAACGCGGCCGGCACCGCGATCGCGTCGGCAGCGGGTGCTGCGCGATACAGCTCGGGAAAGCGCAAGTCGTAGCAGACCGACAGCCGCAGAGTGCCGAACGGCCCCTGCGCGGAGCCGATCGCTGCGCCGCCCATCATCGTGTCAGCTTCGGCATGCTGCTCGGCACCCTGGTTGAAGCTGAACAGATGAATCTTGTCGTAGCGCGCGCTGCATTGACCGCTCGGATCGAACAGCAGCGACGTGTTGTACGCATGGGTGCGTTCTTGCGCGCTGCCGCGCTCGGGACGGATCGGCACCGTGCCGCCGATCAGCCACACCTTGGTTTCGCGAGCGAGTTGCGCGAGCGCCTGCTGAATCGGACCATCGCCGAACGGCTCGGCGAGCGCCACGCGTTCGTGCTCGTCGTTGCCGATCCAGCAGAAGTATTCAGGAAGACTGACGAGCATCGCGCCCTCCCGCGCCGCCTTCTCGACCCAGCGGCGCGCTTCGCCGAGGTTGTGGGCCACGTCGGCCGTGCTGCTCATCTGCACGACGGCTGCCTTGATTGTCTCCACCATGTTGCTCATCGCGTACCCCTTAAATCGAGCAAAGGCGGCGAGCGCCTTCGATCAGCGTCGCGTCGTCCTTCGAAAAGCTCAGGCGGATCAGGCCCTCGTCGGTGCCGTCCGTATAGAACGCGGACAGCGGAATCGTCGCCACGCGGGCGTCGCGGATCAGACGCAGCACGAAATCGCTGTCGCTTTCGTCGGAGAAATGACGGAAGCGCGCGAGCATGAAGAAGCTGCCTTCGCTCGGCAGCAGCTCGAAGCGCGATTCGGCCAGCGCGTGCGCGAGCAGGTCGCGTTTCTTCTGATAGAAGTCGCAGAGGCCGAGATAGCTTTGCGGTTCGGCAAGCGCGTCGGCGAACGCGTACTGCATCGGCGTATCGGCGGAGAACATCATGAATTGGTGGACCTTGCGGATCTCGTCCATCAGCGCGGCGGGCGCCAGGCAGTAGCCGACGCGCCAGCCCGTCACGTGGTACGACTTGCCGAACGACGACACGATCACGCTGCGCTCGGCCAACTCGCGGTGCCGCGCCATGCTGTGATGCTTGGCGCCGTCGAACACGACGTGCTCGTACACCTCGTCGGAGAGGATCACGATATCGGTATTGCGCGTCAGCGCTTTCAGGCGCGCGACGTCGTCATCGCTGAAGATCGTCGCGGTCGGGTTGTGCGGCGTGTTGACGATGATCATCCGTGTCTTCGGCGTGATCGCGGCGGCGACTTCGTCCCAGTTCACGCGGAAATGCGGCAGCGACAGCTTGATCGCAACGGGCTTCGCGCCCTGCAGACGGACGATCGGCGCGTAGCTGTCGAATGACGGCTCGAAGTAGATCACCTCGTCGCCGGGGTGCACGAGTGCGCTGATCGTCGAGTACAAGCCTTCGCTGGCGCTCGCCATCACGGTCACTTCGGTCGTCGGATCGTAATGCACACCGTAGAGGCGTTCGGCTTTGTCGGACAGCGCTTCGCGCAGCGCGTCGATGCCGGACATCGGCGAGTACTGATTGTGCCCGGCGCGCATCGCGGCGGCCACGCCGTCGACGAGCTTCGGGTCGGGCGCGAAATTCGGCGCGCCTTGCGACAGGTTCAGGGCGTCGTGTTCGGCCGCCAGTTGGCCGATCACCGTGAAAATCGTCGTGCCCACGTCGGGCAGTTTCGAGCGTGGGGTCCAGGCGCTCTGCATATTCGCTCCTCCAGCGGGCGGCTCAGTGCCGCGCGGCGTGCTTGCTTATAAGGCCGCCTAATGCGCGCGGCCTCGTTCGAGTATGCAGATTAAGCACGACCGAAAACGCCGCCACAATCGAAACTTTGTCATGCGGGGCATGCGTTTACTGCATGGCTGGAGCGCGGCGAGCCACGAGCGGGGTTCATGGCGAACGGAGGATCGGGGTGACTGCCGGAGCCGGCGCGGCGGGCGGCGGGCTGATTCGCCCGCGCCGCCGGGTTATTCGTCCATCAACCGGACCTTGACCTTCTTGCCTTTCACCTTGCCCGCGGAGAGCTTGCGCAACGCGTCGCGGACGACGCCGCGCTCCACCGCCACGTAGGTCGAAAACTCCGTCACGTTGATCTTGCCGACCTGCGAGCCGCTGAATCCGGCTTCGCCGGTCAGCGCGCCGAGCACGTCGCCGGGACGGATCTTCTCCTTGCGGCCGCCGAGGATCTGCAGCGTCGCCATCGGCGGCACGAGCGGTGCGTTGTCTTCGGCCTTCAATTCGGCCAACGGTTGCCACTCCACTTCGCGGCCCAGCGCCTGCTCGATCGCGCCCACGCGGCCCATCTCGTCCATGCTGGCGAGGCTGAGCGCCCAGCCGTCCTGATCCGCGCGGCCTGTGCGGCCGATCCGGTGCACGTGCACTTCGGGGTCCGGCGTCACGTCGACGTTGATCACCGCTTCGAGCTGCGCGATGTCGAGGCCGCGCGCGGCGACGTCGGTGGCGACAAGCACCGAGCAGCTGCGGTTCGCGAACTGGATCAGCACCTGGTCGCGCTCGCGCTGCTCCAGTTCGCCGTGCAGCGCGAGCGCATGAAAGCCTTGCGCGCGCAGCACGTCGAGCAAATCGCGGCATTGCTGCTTCGTGTTGCAGAACGCGAGCGTGCTGACGGGACGGTAGTGGTTCAGCAGCAGGCCCACCGCGTGCAGCCGTTCGTTGTCGTCGACTTCGTAGAAGCGCTGGCGGATCTTGCTGTCGTCGTGCTGCTCTTCGAGCTTGATCTCCTGCGGCTTGCGCAGGAATTGCTGGCTGAGCTTGGCGATGCCGTCGGGATAAGTCGCCGAGAACAGCAGCGTCTGCCGCTCGGGCGGGCATTGGCGCGCAACCGTCGCGATATCGTCGAAGAAGCCCATGTCGAGCATGCGGTCGGCTTCGTCGAGCACGAGCGTGTTGAGCGAGGCGAGCGCGAGGCTGCCGCGTTCGAGGTGGTCCATGATGCGGCCCGGCGTGCCGACAACAATATGCGCGCCGTGCTCCAAGCTCGC
>DATGHJ010000149.1:0-13140 GCA_035308085.1 Trinickia sp.
CTACGGCACCGCGGCGATCGACGGCGTCGACCGCTGGTACGCGTTCAGCCACGTCTCGCGCTTTCCGATGATCTACGACGTCGCGCTCTCGACCGACGACATGTACGCGAACTGGCGGCACCGCGCGTGGGTCATCGGAACGATCGTCGCGGTGCTCGACGCGCTCATCATCTGGTTCGCGGTGCTGTTCTCGCAGCAATTGCGGCGCCGCACCGCCGTCGAGGCCGAGCTGCGGATGCTCGCGCGCACCGACGGCCTGACGAGCCTCGGCAACCGCCGCGCTCTCGACGAAGTCGGCGCGAAGGAATGGCGTCTCGCGCGGCGCGGCGGGCAGCCGCTGTCAGTGCTCTTGATCGATGTCGATCACTTCAAGGGCTTCAACGATCTGTACGGGCACGCCGCCGGCGACGACGCGCTGCGGGCGGTCGCGCGCTGCATCAGGAACGGCTTGCGGCGCCCCGCCGATCACGCCGCGCGCTACGGCGGCGAAGAGTTCGTCGTGCTGCTGCCGTCGACGAGCCTCGCGGGCGCGCGGCTCGTCGCGGAAAGCATGCGCGAGTCCGTGCAGGCGCTTGGCATGCGGCACGTGGCCAGCACGCATCAGGTCCTGACGGTCAGCATCGGCGTGGCGAGCACGGCCGATCGCAACTTCGCCGATCTGCGCTCGCTCATCGATGCCGCCGATGCCGCGCTCTACGCGGCGAAGGCCGAGGGACGCAACCGAACCATGCCGGACGGCGCGACGGAGAGCCGCGCAATGGACGGTGAGCAGCCTGCGGCCACGTCCGCTAAATCGGATGTGAATCCTTCCTGAAGCGCGCGCTACGCCAACGCGTTTTCCGGCACTCGCGCAATCAGCCCAAGCTCGCCGTTTGCTCTGGCGCCGCCGCGTCATCGCGCTGCGGACGATACCGCTCAAACACGACGCTGCCCGGCGCGTCCGGCGGCAACGCTCCCGTCTTCAGCCACGCCAGCGCGATCCACCACAAGTTGTCTTCGAAGCGGCTGTGAAAAAACGCGAAATGCCCGATCGCCGGGTGGCCGATCTGCCGCGGCGCGATGCGCAGATGCGTGAGCGCGCTGCCGGTGAAATAGCCGAGCAGGCGCTCGATGGCGGGGGCGGTGCCGAACTCGTCGTCGGTGACGCTGATCGCGAGGAGCGGCGCGCGCACCGCCGCGAACTGCTCGACCAGACGCTTGCGCTCAGCGTTGCTGCGAGCAAACGCGCCGCGCCGGTACGTGTCCTCGAAACGCGCCTTGCTGCGGCTCCACGACTGCGCCACGCCCTTGGGCGTGTCCTCCATCCAGCCGAGCCGCTTCGCGGGCACGAAGCCCACGAGCGCCGCGAGCATCGGCATCAGCATGTGCCAGCGCCACAGCATCGCGCGCCTGTGCGCCGGGGCATAGTCGCGCCAATACGCGTACTGCGCGCCCACCGTGACGACGCGCCGGATCATCGCGTTCGACGGCGCGAGTCCGAGGACGAAACCGCCGATGCTGTGCGCGACGACGTCGATGGGCTGACCCGCGAATTCGCGCGACGCGTATTGCAGCACCGTTTCGAAATCGAGCTGCCCCCAGTCGAGCCACGACGCGCGAAAACCGCGCAGCGATTGCGGGCGTGATTCGCCAATGCCGCGGTAGTCGTAGACGATCGCGTCGTATCCATGCCGGTAGAGGAAGGCCGCGAAACGGAAGTAGTAGCTGCAGCGCACCGAGGTCGCCGCGTTGACGATGACCACGGGCCGCGCGGCAACGGCCGTGCCGGGCCGCGCGCCTGCGCCCTCCCTCACTTCGCGGCTGCGATGGCGCCAGACGAAGCCGTTGATCGGGCAGCCGTCGGCCGCTGTCAGCGCAATCGGTTCGGGCTCGGGTGCGAGCGTCATCGATTCCCTTTCCTCCATCATTGCCGCATTCCCTCCTCACATACCGCAAAACGCAGCGTATTATAGATGACGACAAACATCGAATTTTTCTAATGATGTTTTGTACAATCTAAAATATCAACGATCAGGGAGCCAGGCGATGAAAGTGTCCCGTGAGCAGTTTCTGGAGAATCGCGAACGCATTCTCGAAGTCGCGAGCAAGATGTTTCGCGAGAAAGGGTTCGATGGCGTAGGCGTCGCGGACATCATGAACGGCGCCGGCATGACGCACGGCGGCTTCTATCGCCACTTCGCGTCGAAAGAAGACCTCGCTGCGAAGGCGAGCGAAAAGTCGATGGCGCGCACGGTCGAGAAGTGGCGCGAGCAGCGGCTAAGCCATCCCGACAGCGCGCTCGCGACGTTCATTGGCCACTACCTGTCCGAGCGCCATCGCGACAGCCCTGGCGAAGGCTGCATGCTCGCCGCGCTCGCAAGCGACGCCGCGCGCGAAGGCCCCGAGATCCGCCAGTGCTTCGCCGACGGCGTGACGGCGATGATCCAATCGCTCGAGCGATTGCTGCCCGGCGACGCCGGCGCCGACACGCGCCGGACGGCGATCGCGACGATGGCGGAACTCGTCGGCGCGGTGGTGTTGTCACGCGCGGTTAGCGACGCGGCGCTGTCGAGGGAAATTCTCGGCGCCGTTTCCGACGATCTGCAGCCGGTGTGCGGCAGCAACTGACTTGAAGTCGTCCTGAAGGCGATGCGAGCATGTCGAGCACCTTGCTCGCATCGCCATCGTTCTACCGGGTTAGCCGATGCGCACGCTCATAGCGTGTTCTTCATGCCGAGCACCTCGATCTTTGCGATCGCAGGCGGCGCCACGAACAACGTCTCGGCATTGGCCATCAGCGCCTTGGCGATGTCACCGTCGAGATGCGCCTGACGGTCGGCCTCGCTGTGGAATGCGTCGAACACGCCGAATACCTGATCGGACAATTTCAGTGCAAACCAGATCGGCGTGGTGTGCTCCCGATTCGCCATCTCCAGCCCTTTCCGTAAAAATGCTTCCACGTCGGCTTCCTTGCCGGGCTTGGCTTCAAAGCGTGCGAACAGTGCGTGCTGAATCATCATCTCTCTCCGGTTGAGTGTGCATCGCGAACGTTGCGACGGGTCACACATTACAGAACGCGACGCACCTGTGATGCTGGCACGATTGCCATCTATGGTGTCGATCGCGCCATGAACGTCACAATACTCGCGTTGGAAGGCGAGTACAAAGAGGCCCGAATCGCTGGAGGAAGCGCTTGAAGTGCATCGAGCGCGCCGTGCATCGGCTCAAGACGAGCAGCGCGAGCGTCGACATGGTGCGGATGCCGGCGGGCTCACGTAGTGCACGTGCTGCGCCGCCGGCTGGGGAAAGGCATGCGCGCGATCAGAAGCGTTTGAGCGCGCGGATCTTTGCGACGCGCTCGAACAGGTCCAGGCTTTCGAATGCGGTACGGTCGCGGCTTTCGCGCGCATCGCCGAGCGAGTAGTGCTCGATACGCGCGATCAGATCCCGCGCGGTGAGCAGCGCACCGTTGAACTCGTCGAAGCACGAGGCGCGTCCCGAGCGGACGAGCACATGCAGCGCCGCGACGATGAGCACTTCGTCGTCGGTCCAGCGCGCGTAGGGCTTTTCGCGCAGCGCGTACAGGAAGCCGGCGCGGCCGTCCTCGTCGATCAGCGTCACGTAGCGGTCGCCGACGTAGAAGCATAGCGAGTCGATGTAGTCGATCTGATCGATCACCTGCTCCAGCGCGCGCTGCAATCCGCCCTCGCTGAACAAGCGTTCGATCGCCGCGCGAACCTGCACGAAGTACTCCGCTTCGCTGCGCTGCCACGCGGCATGCACGCCGCCGATTTCCGCCATCGCCGGCGCGCCGGCGGCAACTTGGCCGACGCTGATCCAGGCGTCGCCGCTGCAATCGATCTTGTCTTGCGAAGCCGGCCGGATATGCAGGCGGCCGTGCGCGTTGATATAGAGCGACAGCAGAGAATCGCCGCCCGACGCTCGCGACGGCACGACCGGCAGCGTCTCGATGCGCAGCTCGCGATGGCGCCGCAAAACGGCCAGCGCGGCGCGGTCGTACGCGCCGAGCGCCTGCTGCATCTGCTCGAGCGGATAGACGCCGCCGTGCGTGAGCGCGTCCTCGGCGGCGTCGCATGCGACTTCGCCCGCGTACGCGTCGGCCAGCAGATCGTCGGTCCAGCACGAATGATGGCTACGCGCGAATGAGTGTGCTTTCAGCTCCATTGACGCTCTCCCCGTTTTGAATTGCAAACATCCGATTGATATGCGCACGGTCGGCATCGCCGGCGGCTTTCGAAGCCGCTCGCCGGAACGCGTGACGGGCGCGTTCGGGTTCGTGGCTGTAACTTAAGATTTCACCCACCGAAAAAGCCGACTACAACTGCTAGTTCTGACAGTTACAGCGTTTCTTTGCGTACAGATGAAAATTGCCAAGCATGCTTATCGTTGGCATCGCCGTGGTGGTGCGGCGGGCAGGCCGCGGCGTGTCGCAATTGCGCGACGGCAAACCTTACCGGCGCGGTAGCCGGCGCCGCCTGGAAGGCGCCAAACTTTGCCGGAAACCCCTGGTTTTCGAGCATCTGTCTCCCCCGCGCTACGTGTGCTAACCGACATCTGCTGCAAGCGCGATCCAGCATGATTAAACTTAAGACGTAGAGTGCTGAGCGCGCCGGAAAACACGTCGCGCGAGGGTGCGAGCGCCGGTTTCTCGCCAGAGAGCCGGCCGCGCACGGCCCCGCGCCGCAGTCCCGCCGCCTCCAAGCCCAGCACCGTGGCTCGCCGGGGATGCCGCCATGAACCGCCCTCTCGCTCGATTGCCGTTTCGCGCCATAGCCACGATGCCGCTCGGACGGCGTCTGAAGTGGCTGCTGCTGCTCGCCGCGGCGGTGATCATCGGGATTGCGGCGCATTTCGCCGACATCGAAATCGAAACGTCGCGGCTGCAGGCGCGCTACCTGTCCGACCTCGCGCACAACCTGACCTACTCGCTGGAACCGGGCCCGAGCAACAGCATCCGCTTTCCCGCGGGCGGCCCCTACGACGTGCGGCTCGGCTACGCGGAGCTGCCCAGCTTCATCGCGCGTCTGACCGAGCGCGGCTTCGCGGTCACGAACCAAGCGCGTGATTCGAAAACGATGCTCGATCTCGCGAACCGCGGGCTCTATCTTCCCTATGACGAAAAGGACCGCGCCGGCCTCCAGCTATTCGACGCGACCGGCGCGCCGCTTTATAGCGCGCGCTATCCGACACGCACCTACGCCAACTTCGAGCAAGTTCCGCCGCTCGTCGTCGACGCGCTGACGTTCATCGAAGACCGCTATCTGCTCGACCCCGGCGCGCCCTACCGCAACCCGGCCATCGACTGGGGGCGCTTCTCGCGCGCGCTGATGGACCAGGCCGTGCGGCTCGTCGACCGCCATCAGGCGACGCCCGGCGGCAGCACGCTCGCCACGCAGATCGAGAAGTTCCGCCATTCGCCGGACGGGCGTACCGCGACGCCGCCCGAGAAACTGCGGCAGATCGCTTCCGCATCGGTGCTCGCTTACCTTGACGGCCCCGAAACGCTGCCCGCGCGCAAAGCCATTCTCGTGCACTACCTGAACACCGAGCCGCTTGCGGCGCAGCCCGGCATCGGCGAGATCGAAGGTCTCGGCGACGGTCTCGCCGCCTGGTACGGGCGCGATTTCGACGAGGTCAACCGGATTCTCGCCGACGCCGACGCCGAAACCGGCAACGGCCCGATCGCCCCCGGCACGCTCGGCGAGCAAGCGCTCGCCTTCAAGCAGGTGCTCTCGCTGCTCGTCGCGCAACGCGCGCCGACGTACTTCCTGCGCCCTGGCAGCCCCGCGCTCGAGAATCTGACCGACAGCTATCTGCGCGTGCTCGCGGCCAACGGTGTGATCTCGGCGCCGCTGCGCGACGCCGCGCTCGCCGCGCATCTCGAACTCAAGCGCAAGACGACGCTGCCGCCCCCCGATTCGTTCATCGAGCGCAAAGCGGTCACTTCGTTGCGCGCGCATCTATTGAGTACGCTCGGCGTGAAGAGTTTCTACGATCTCGACCGGCTGGACCTCACCGCGCGCGCGACGCTCGACAACGCGGTTCAGCAGGCCGTGAGCGCGCGTCTCGCGCTGGCCGCGACCAAGGACGGCGCGCAAGCTGCGGGCCTCTACGGCTTCGAGATGTTGCGCCCGGGCGACGACCCGTCGAAGATCACGTTCAGCTTCACGCTGTTCGAGCGCCACAACGGCGAGAACGTCGTGCGCGTGCAAACCGACAGCGTGAACGAGCCGTTCGACATCAACCAGGGCGCGCGCCTGAACCTCGGCTCGACCGCGAAGCTGCGCACCGTGATTACGTATCTGCAGATCGTGACGGAGCTGCACGCGCGCTATGCGTCGATGAGCGACGCCGAGTTGAAGCAGGTCCAGCCCGATCCGCTCGACGGGCTCACCAAATGGGCGGTCGACTATCTGCTGCACACACCGGATCATTCGCTCTCGGCGATGCTGAATGCGGCGATCGAACGCAAGTATTCCGCGAGCGCCGGAGAAATGTTCTACACGGGCGGCGGCGAGCAGACCTTCACGAACTTCGAGGCCTCCGACAACAGCCAGATCCTCACCGTGCACCGCGCGTTCCAGCACTCGGTGAACCTCGTGTTCGTACGGCTGATGCGCGACATGGTCCACTACGAAATGATCGAGGCCGCGGGGCCGTCGGCGAGCTGGTATGCCGATCCCGCGGTGCGCCAGGCGTATCTCGCGCAATTCGTCGATCAGGAAAGCAAGGTCTACCTGCACCGCTTCTACACGCGCTACTACGGCAAGACACCCGACGACGCGCTCTCGACGCTGCTCGAGCACGTGCACAGGTCGGCGCCGAGAGTCGCGACGGTCCTGCGCAGCGTGGCGCCCGACGCGTCGATCACGTGGTTCAGCGCGCAGATGCGCGCCGCGCTCAAGGGCACGCCGGACGCGTCGCTCGATATCTATGATCTCTCGCGGCTCTACGAGAAATACGGCATCGACAAGTTCAACCTGAACGACCGCGGCTATATCGCGAAGGTGCACCCGCTCGAACTGTGGACCGTGAACTATCTGCGCCAGCATCCGAACGCGACCGAAGCGCAAGTGCAGGACGCGAGCCGCGATGTGCGTTTCTATACGTACAAGTGGCTCTACAAGACGCGCTATCACTTGACGCAGGATCGCCGCATCCGGCACATGGTCGAGCTGCAGGCGTATCAGCGGATCGGCCAGTCGTGGCGCGCGCTCGGCTATCCGTTCGAGACGCTCACGCCGTCGTTCGCCGCGGCCATCGGCGCTTCGGGCGACCGGCCGGCGGCGCTCGCGAAGCTGATCGGCATCGTCGAAAGCGGCGGCAAGATGCTGCCGACCGAAAGCATCAGCTCGCTCGACTTCGCGACCGGCACGCCGTACGAAACGCACTTCGATCGTGCGAGCCGGCCGACCGATCCGGTGCTGTCGCCGGAAATCGTCGGCATCGTGCAGGGGTTGTTGCGTGACGTCGTGCTCGGCGGCACGGCCAAGCGCCTCGCCAACGGCATGCCGCTTGCCGACGGCAAGACGCTCGACGTATACGGCAAAACCGGAACCGGGGACCAGCGCTTCGAAGTGTTCGCGCCGGGCCACCGGCTGATCGAGTCGCGCAAGGTCAACCGCACGGCGACGTTCGTGTTCGAGATCGGTCAGCACTTCTACGGCACGCTGACCGCGTATGTGCATGAGCCGTATGCGGCGCGCTACGACTATACGAGCGCGCTCGCGGTGCAACTGCTCAAATCGCTCGCGCCGGCGCTGCAGCCGCTGATCGGCAGAGACGACAAGGCGGCGAACGTCACCGAGCGGTAAGCGGTCACTACCCGATACCGAATCGCATGGTTGCCGACCATTCGTTTATATTTTTGTCACGTCACGTCCTTGTGCGCCTCGTTCAGCACGAACTCGATGAACGCGCTCGCCGCCCGCGTGTGGTGGCGGTTTGACATATAAAGCATGTACATCCGCGTGCCGAAGATGCTCAGGCGCCACGCATCGAGCGCAGTCACGACTTCGCCGCTGCGCAAGACATCCGCGACGACATAATCCGGCACGATTCCAACGCCGAGCCCGGCGAGAATCGCCTGCCGCAAAAACAGGAAGTTCTCCGAGATCAGCGTCGGCTCCAGCAGCACCTCGTGCCGGTCGTCATCGACGTAGGCCGCCACGCGCAACTGCCGCCCGACTACCGCCGCCGTAATCACAGGCGCGGTGCGCAAGTCGTCGAGCTCGACGGGCATGCCGCGCTCGGCCGCGAAGGCCGGCGACGCGCACGCGACATAGCGCACCGGCCCCATGTCGCGCGCGACGAGGTTCTGCGGCGGCTCGGACATCACGCGCACGGCGATATCGACTTCGTCGCGCATCAAGTCTTCGACGCGGTTCTCGAACATGATGTCGAGCACGATCCCCGGATGCTGCCGCTTGAACTCGATGAGCCAGCTCGACATGACGAGCTGCCCATAACCGCTCGGCACGCTCAGGCGCACCCGTCCCTGCAAGGTCGAGCCCAGCGTGGCGACCGATTCCTGCGCGGCCAGCAGCTCGTTGCGGATCGCACGGCCGTGCTCGTAGAGGCGCAGGCCCGCTTCGGTCGGTTCGACGCGCCGCGTCGTGCGCCGCACCAGCTGCAAGCCCAGCGAACGCTCGAACTGGTTCAGGTGGTAGCTCACGTTCGCCCGCGTCATTTTCAAGCGCCGCGCTGCCTCGCTGAGGTTGCCGGCATCCAGGATCTCGACGAGCAAGGACAGGGAGTTCAGGTCCATTGGGCGCCTGGTTGTCAAAATTGATTTGACAGCCTGTCAATCCGATCCCGGATTGTCAATCGCGCCTATCCACTCGACAATCGTCTCCAAAGCGACTCTCGGAGACAACGCCATGCCCGCCACCCCCCTCTCCCCCGATACCTCCGCGCCCGTCGTCACGCGCACGATGCACGGCAAGATCCTGCTCGTCGGCATCGACAACCCGCCCGTCAATGCGCTCGGCGTCGAGGTGCGGCGCGGCCTGCTCGCCGCGATCGAAACCGCCGATGCCGATGCGAGCGTCGCCGCCGTGCTGATCGTCGGCGCGGGGCGCAACTTCATCGCGGGCGCCGACATCCGCGAGTTCGGCAAGCCGCCGCTGGCGCCCGCGCTGCCGGATGTCTGCAACCGCATCGAGGCGTGCAAGAAGCCGGTCGTCGCCGCGATCCACGGTGCGGCCCTCGGCGGCGGTCTCGAGATCGCGCTCGCCGCGCACTACCGGCTCGCCGTCGCGAGCGCCAAGCTCGGGCTGCCCGAAGTGCAGTTAGGTTTGATGCCCGGCGCGGGCGGCACGCAGCGCGCACCGCGTCTGATCGGCGCCGCCGGCGCGCTCGATCTGATGCCCTCCGGCCGCCATGCGAGCGGCACGGAAGCGGCGAAGCTCGGCCTGGTCGATCGCCTCGCGCAGAGTGACGACGTCCTCGCCGAAGGGCTCGCCTACGCGCAGGAACTGCTCGCATCGCATGCAAGCGTGCGCCCCACTCGCGCGGCCAACGCACTCGCCGATCGCGATGCGAGCCGGGCCGCCATCGATGCCGCGCGCCAGGACACCGAGCGCAAATCGCGCGGCCTCTTCTCGCCGCTGAAGATCGTCGAAGCCGCCGAAGCGGCGCTCGACCTGCCGTTCGACCAAGGGCTCGCTCTTGAACGCAAGCTGTTCCTGCAATGCCTCGACAGCCCGCAGCGCGCGGGCTTGATCCACGCGTTCTTCGCCGAGCGCGAAGTCGCCAAAGCGCCTGAAACGCGCAGCGCGTCGCCGCGCGAGATCGCGCGCGTCGGCGTGATCGGCGGCGGCACGATGGGCGCGGGCATCGCGGTCGCCGTGCTCGACGCGGGCCTGCCCGTCACGATGATCGAGCGCGACGACGAAGCGCTGGCGCGAGGCCGCGCCCATGTCGAGCGCGTCTACGACGGTCTCATCGCCAAGGGCCGCATGAGCGCCGACGCGAAAGCCGCCGTGATGGCGCGCTTCGCGGGCAGCACGTCGTACGGCGCGCTGGCTCCGGCCGATCTCGTGATCGAAGCGGTGTTCGAAGACATGGCGGTCAAGAAGGCCGTATTCGCCGAACTCGATCGGGTCTGCAAGCCAGGCGCCGTGCTCGCGACCAACACCTCGTACCTCGATATCGACGAGATCGCCGCGAGCACCTCGCGCGCTGCCGACGTGATCGGCCTGCACTTCTTCTCGCCGGCCAACATCATGAAGCTGCTCGAAGTCGTGGTGCCCGCGAAGGTCGGCGCGGACGTCGTCGCCACCGCGTTCGAGCTCGCGAAGAAGCTGCGCAAGGTGCCGGTGCGCGCGGGCGTCTGCGACGGCTTCATCGGCAACCGGATTCTGGCCGTCTACCGCACGGCCGCCGACTACCTCATGGAAGACGGCGCGTCGCCCTATCAGATCGACAGCGCGATGCGCCACTTCGGCTATCCGATGGGCCCGTATCAAGTGGTCGATCTCGCGGGCGGCGACATCGGCTGGGCGGCGCGCAAACGCCGTGCGCCCACGCGCAATCCGAACGCGCGCTACGTCGAGATCGCGGACCGCCTCTGCGAGCGCGGCTGGTTCGGGCAGAAGACGCGACGCGGCTTCTATCTGTACCCGGAAGGCGCGCGGACCGGCACGCCCGATCCCGAAGTCGAAGCGATCATCGACGCGGAACGCAAACGCGCCGGCGTCACGCCGCGCAGCTTCACCGACGACGAAATCGTGCGCCGTCTGATGGCCATCGTCATCAACGAAGGCGCGAATATCGTGCGCGAAGGCATCGCGCTAAGGCCGCTCGACGTCGACATGACGCTGCTCTACGGCTACGGTTTTCCGCGCTATCGCGGCGGCCCGATGAAATATGCCGACACGGTGGGGCTCGCTACGATCCTCGCCGAGCTCCGCGCGTTCGAGAAGGAAGACGCGCTCTTTTGGAAGCCGTCGCCGCTGCTCGTTGAACTCGTCGAGCGCGGCGCGGATTTCGCGAGCCTCAATCAGCAATGAAGGCCACCCCATGGATCTGAATTTCACTCCCGAAGAAGAAGCGTTTCGCGCCGACGTGCTGCGTTTTCTGCACGACCAGCTGCCCGAGCGCATCTCGAGCAAAGTCAAGAACGGCAAGCGCCTGACGCGCGAAGACATGGCGCAGTGGCACGCGATCCTCAACGAGCGCGGCTGGCTCGCGAGCCACTGGCCGGCCGAGCACGGCGGCCCGGGCTGGAGCGCGGTGCAGAGGTTCATCTTCGACAACGAATGCGCGCTCGCCGGCGCGCCGCGCATCGTGCCGTTCGGCGTGAACATGCTTGGCCCCGTGCTGATCAAATACGGCAGCGAAGCGCAAAAGCGCTATTGGCTGCCGCGCATTCTCGACGGCTCCGACTGGTGGTGCCAGGGCTATTCGGAGCCGGGCGCGGGCTCCGATCTGGCGTCGGTCAGAACGTCGGCCGTGCGCGGCATCGACGACCAGGGCGCGCACTACGTCGTCAACGGCCAGAAGACATGGACCACGCTCGGCCACTACGCGAGCATGATCTTCTGCCTCGTGCGCACCGCGACCGACGTCCGCAAACAGGAAGGCATCAGCTTCCTCTTGATCGACATGAAGACGCCGGGCGTCGAAGTGCGCCCGATCATCACGCTCGACGGCGAGCACGAAGTCAACGAGGTGTTCTTCACCGACGTGCGCGTGCCCGCGGAGAACCTGATCGGCGAAGAGAACAAGGGCTGGACCTACGCGAAGTATCTGCTCACGTACGAGCGCACGAACATCGCGGGCGTGGGCTTTTCGGTCGCGGCGCTCGAACGCCTGCAGCGCATCGCCGCCACGCAGACGAAGAACGGCAAGCCGCTCGCGGCCGATCCGTTCTTCGCCGCGCGTCTCGCACGCGTGCAGATCGATCTGGAGAACATGAAGACCACCAACCTGCGCACGCTCGCGTTGGCGGCCGGCGGCGGCGCGCCGGGCGCGCAAAGCTCGATGCTCAAGATTCGCGGCACCGAGATCCGCCAGGAGATCGCTTCGCTCACGCGCCGCGCAATGGGCCCGTACGCGCAGCCGTTCATCGAAGACGCGCTCGACGCCGACTACGCCGGCGAGCCGATCGGTCCGCTTGACGCCGCGAGCGCCGCGTCGAGTTATTTCAACAACCTCAAGCTGTCGATCTTCGGCGGCTCGAACGAAATCCAGAAGAACATTATCGCCAAGATGATCCTGGGACTGTCATGAACTTTCAGCACACCGAAGACCGCCGCATGCTCGCGGATACGCTCGAGCGTTTCATCACCGCCGAATACGGCTTCGAGACGCGCGACCAAGTCGCCAACTCCGATACCGGCTATAGCCCCGACATGTGGCGGCGTTTTGCGCAATTGGGCGCGGTCGGCGCGCTTTTCAGCGAAGCCGACGGCGGCTTCGGCGGCGCCGCGTTCGACATTTCCGTGGTCTTCGAGAGCCTCGGGCGCGGGCTCGTCGTCGAGCCGTTTCTCGGCGCGCTGATGGCCGGCCGCGCGATCTCGTCCGCGGGCACCGAAGAACAAAAGGCGCGGCTAGCGGGCGTGATCGACGGCAGTGCGGTGCCGGCGTTCGCGCATGGCGAACCGGACACGCATTACGAGCCGGCGCGCGTCGTAACGCGTGCGGCCCGCGCGAGCGACGGCTGGGTGCTCTCGGGCGCAAAGGCCGTCGTGCCGCACGGCGAGCACGCGGACTTCTTCGTCGTGTCGGCACGCACCGGCGGCCCCGTGGACGACGAAGCGGGCATCTCGCTCTTCATCGTGCCGCGCAACGCGCCGGGCCTCTCCTTGCGCGGCTATCCGCTGATCGACGGCGGGCGCGCCGCCGAACTCACGTTCACTGGCGCGCGTCTCGGCGCGGACGCATTGCTCGGCGCCGAAGGCGAAGCATTTGCGACGATCGAATCCGCGCTCGGTTTCGGCGTGCTCGCGCTATGCGCGGAAGCGCTCGGCGCGATGGACATCGCGCAGCGCGACACGCTCGAGTATCTGCGCACGCGCAAGCAGTTCGGCGTGCCGATCGGCAGCTTCCAGGCGCTTCAGCATCGCATGGCCGACATGCTGCTCGAGGTGGAGCAGGCGCGCTCGGCCCTCATCAACGCGGCGGCGAAATTCGACG
>DATGHJ010000150.1:0-4364 GCA_035308085.1 Trinickia sp.
ATGCTCCGCTGCGACATGGACACCGCCACCGACCTCATCGCGCAGCTCGGCAAGCGGGAATGGGTGGCGCGTCTCGAGAACGACGGCCGGCTGGCGCGTTACGTGTTGCTCGCGAACCCGTCGCAGATTACCGTTGAACGGCTTTTCGATCTGTTCGTGATCGACCGCGCCGAACTCGAATACCAATTGCGGCTCGCTCCGACGCGCGTCGATTGCTCGAGCTTGCTCGGCGCCCTCGATAACGAGAAGCTCGATATTTCTCTCGCAACGTTGCTGGCGGCACGCAAGGCGCGCGATACGGTCGACGATACCAGCGCGGCGCATGCGATGCCGCAGCAGGCGGCGGGACTGTAACGCCGGCTTGGCTCGTGACACTCGGTTCGCTACAGCGATATCTTCCCGACGCAGATGTCCTTGAACATCACCCAATCGCCCATCAGGCTGTACAGCGGGTGGCGGAAGGTGGCGGGGCGGTTCTTCTCGAACGCGAAGTGGCCGATCCACGCGAACCCGTAGCCGCACACGATGGCGCCCGGCAGCCACAGCCAGTCGCCGGTTGCGATCGCCATCGCGAGGCAGCCGATCACGCCTAGCGAACCGATGAAATGCAGCCGGCGGCACATGACGTTGCGATGCTCCCCGAGATAAAACGGATAGAACTCCGCGAAACTCGCGAAGTGATCGGTTTGAGCGGTGTGAGCCATCGTCGCCTCCTTTGCTCCTTGCTTCGTCGCGTGCTCGCGGCTCGCGCCAAGCAATCAAGCAAATTCAATTCCATCAAAGAGTTAGATTCATTTTGCTGTGAATGGTGCGGGCGTGCAACTCGGCCGTTCGGCCGATGGTGCAGTCGCCCACATGCCGCTATCGTGAGTCAACGCTGGATTCCGGAGCGAAGCGGCGCTGCGAAACTGAATAGCGCGTTGAGCGTGGCATCGGGCTGCTCGGACATCAGCGCGTGGCCGGCATCGAGCATCACCGTATCCACCGCTACGCCGGCCGCGCTCAGGGCGTCCGCCAGCGCGCGCGTGGCTCGCGCAGGCGTCATGGCGTCTTTTCTACCGAGCACGAGGCGCACCGGGCAGCGCACCTGCGCCGTGCGTGCGAGCCCGTCGGCGTATTGATTGCACGCGGTGAAGTCGGTGTGGAACAGCCGCGGTTCACCGTTTGCCGCGATGCGCTCCATCAGGCGCTGGTTCATGCCGTGCAGCCAGAAGCCGGGGCCGGGAGCCGACGGCTTGGCGGCGATCGTCGAATGTGACCAGCGGTTGACCAGTTCGATTGCCTCGCTCTCGCGATTGAGCGCAGCATCGAGCAGCGCGTCGGAGACGGCCATCGGCACGGCCGTCGCAACGAGCGCGAGCCGGGCGGCGCGCGCCGGATAGCGGGCCGCGAATTCGAGCGCGACGAGCGAGCCCATGCTGTGCCCGGCGACGAACGCCCCATCGGCGCCCACTGCGTCGAGGAACGCGGCGAGCCAGTCAGCGAGCGCGCCGATGCTGGTTGCAGCGGGGCCTGCGCTGCGGCCGTGGCCGGGCAGATCAACGGCCAGCACGTTGAAGCCGTGATGTGCGAAGTAGCGGCTTTGCAGCGCCCACACGCTGTGGTCGTGCTGCGCGCCGTGGATGAACACGGCCGTGGGCAGGGCGCAGTCGAAGGTTTTGCCGCCTGTGTAGGCGTAAGCGGCGGCGCCTTTGTGGTCGATGATCATGCGGCCCCCTGGTTCGCGGGCGCCGACGTAGCCGGCGTCCTCATTGCTGCCTTGAGCGCCTGCTTGAGGTCGTCGATCAGGTCGTCGGGGTCTTCGAGGCCGATCGACAGGCGGATCGTGCCTTCCGTGATGCCGGCGGCGACGAGCGCCGCCGCGTCCATCCGGAAGTGCGTGGTCGACGCCGGGTGGATGACGAGCGAGCGCGCATCGCCGACGTTCGCCAGATGTGAGAACAGCGTGAGCGCTTCGATGAAGCGGCGGCCCGCGGCGCGGTCGCCGCGCAGGTTGAAGCTGAACACGGCGCCCGCGCCGCGCGGCAGCAGACGCTTGGCGAGCGCGTGGTCCGGATGCGACTCGAGTTCCGGATAGGCGACCGATTCGACGGCCGCGTGCGCCACAAGAAACTCGACGATGCGGCGCGTGTTGGCGACGTGCCGCGCCATGCGCAGCGGCAGCGTCTCGATGCCTTGCAGCAGTTGCCATGCGGCTTGCGGGTGCAGGCAGGCGCCGAAGTCGCGCAGTCCTTCGCGGCGCGCGCGCAGCAGAAACGGCGCCACGGTGCTTTCCTCCGCGAACACCATACCGTGAAAGCCATCGTACGGCTCCGTCAGCTCCGGAAAGCGGCCCGACGCAACGAAGTCGAACGTGCCGCCGTCGACCAGCACGCCACCGATCGTCGTGCCGTGGCCGCCCAGGAATTTGGTCGCCGAGTGGTAGACGAAATCGGCGCCATGCTCGAACGGTTTCAGCAGATAAGGCGTGGTAAAGGTCGAATCGACGAGGAGCGGCACGCGGTGTTCGTGCGCGATCTGCGCGAGCTCGGCGATATCGAGGACGTCGAGTCCTGGATTGCCGAGCGTCTCGCCGAACAGAAGCCGCGTGTTCGGGCGCAGCGCCGCGCGCCATCCCGCGAGGTCGCCGGGTTTGACGAAGGTCGTCTCGACGCCGAAGCGCCGCAGCGTGTAGTTCAGGAGGTTATGCGAGCCGCCGTAGAGCGCGTTCGACGCAACGATATGCGAGCCCGCGCCCATCAGCGTCGCGATCGCGAGATGCAGCGCGGCTTGCCCGCTCGCCGTGCCGATCGCCCCCGCGCCGTTCTCGAGCGCGGCCACTCGCTCTTCGAAGACGGCCACGGTCGGGTTCGAGATCCGCGAGTAGACGTGGCCCGAGCGCTCCATGTTGAAGAGCGCGGCAGCGTGGTCGGTGTCGCGGAACGAGAAGGAGGTGGTCTGGTAGATCGGCGTGGCGCGCGCGCCGGTCGCGGGGTCTGGGGCTGCGCCGGCATGCAGTGCGAGCGTGTCGAAACGATTGGCGGACATCGGAGGCGGCGGGGCCGTTTTTCTCGGACGGCGCCCGCAAAGGTTGAAGTGCCGGCCATCGTATCACCGCGCCGTATGGCTTCAAGCCCGTCGCGGGCAAACCCGTAGGGCCGCCGGCGGGCGCGCTCGCTTTCCTTTTGAGGGCCTTTCCGCTACGATCAAAAGTCAGTTGTGCTTTATCGGGAGACGAATATGAAAGTCAGCGACATCCTAAAAGTCAAGGGCAACACTCTGTTCACGGTTACGCCCGATGCGTCGCTGCATGAGGCAGTGGATACGATGGCCGAACACGATATCGGTTCGCTCGTCGTGATGGAGTTCGGCGATCTGGTCGGCATGCTCACGTTTCGTGAAATCATCATGACGCTGCACACGAATGCAGGCAGCGTCGGCACGTCGTCGATCCGCAAGGTCATGGACGATCATCCGATCACCTGCACGCCGGAAACCGACGTCAACGAAGTGCGGCGAATGATGCTCGAACATCACGTCCGCTATCTGCCGGTGCTCGAGAGCCGCACGCTGATGGGCGTGATCTCGTTCTACGACGTGGCGAAGGCGGTGGTCGAAGAGCAGGGCTTTGAGAATCGGATGCTGAAGGCGTATATCCGGGATTGGCCGGAAGAAGAGCAGGAGCAGCGCGAAACGCGCTAGCTCGTTGGCCCGGTGCCGCGAGCGGCCGGTGTAAGCGCGTCCGCAAAGACAGCTTTGCTGCAGTGCCGCAAAGCCGGTGTCCGGCTAAATCGATGCGGAAAAAAGCGCGCGCGCGACGCGCGCTTTTTCTTGCTCGCGCAGGCTCGTTTCACATCCATGCCATACCATCGCACCGCACGCCGGTGGCGAACACGGCCCGACATGGCAGCCGCCGATCGACCCTCTCGACATTTCCCCGACCGCATGAGCGATCATCCCATCCCGACCGCGCAACATGAACGCCATGCCGAGCGCGAGCATCACTCCCAGTTCGGCCTGCTGCGCGAGCGCCGGTTCGCGCCGTTCTTCTGGACGCAATTCCTCGGCGCGCTCAACGACAACGTATTCAAAGTCGGTTTTTCGTCGCTCGTCACCTATCAGACTGCGCGCTTTTCCGGCGTCGACGCGAAAACGGCCGCCTTCCTGATTTCCGCGATTTTCATCGTCCCCTTCGTGCTGTTTTCGGCGACGTCGGGGCAAATTGCGGACAAATACGACAAAGCCATGCTCACGCGTTTCGTGAAGACGTTCGAAATCGCGGTGATGCTGGTGGGCGGCGCTGGCTTCTGGATGCACAGCGCGCCGTTGCTCTACCTCTGCACGTTCCTGATGGGCGTTCATTCGACGCTGTTTGGCCCGGTCAA
>DATGHJ010000151.1:0-3024 GCA_035308085.1 Trinickia sp.
GTCTTTCCTTGCTCAACTGACTCGAAACAGACATGGTGTGTCTCCGTTGAATGATTGCGCTGCGTGCTGCCAATGAATGCCGGTCGGGCATCCGACCGGCATTGACCAACTTCTCCGACTACCTGCTAATTGCTGAAAGCCGCCACCTCCCGCATCAGTTGCCGCGACGCCGAGTAACGCAGCGTGCGTTCGACATCGACCGTCAGCGGCCCTGCCCAATCGAGCGCGATCTCATAGCGGTCGTCGCGCTCGAGCTCGATTTCGCGCTCGCCGTCGAACGCGAGCGTGCCGTGCGTGGCGTCGATCGGCAGCCATTCGCCGACTTCGAGACGCTCGCAGGTGCGCATCGTCACCTGATCGACGCAGCCGGGCGCGATCGGCGCGACGAGCGGCACGCCCGCTTCGCCGGCCCGCGCGAACGTGAGATGCAAGCCATGCGAGGTGGTGCGGTCCACCGGCGCCCACGCGCCGCCGATCGACGAAAGGCCGATGCCGTCCGGCGCCGCGAACGTGAGAAAGAGGGTTTCGATGTCCGCCGGCTCCGACACCGCTCGCGCGCCGACGAAGCGTTGCCGGCTCACACAGACGTCGACGAGCGCGATCTCTTCACGCCCCCGGTTCGGACCGGCGATGCAGCGAACCATCAGACGTTTGTTGCGCGTCAGCGCGACGTCGGCGGGCACGGCGCCCGACACGAACAGCGCGCCCGCGAGACCGGCCACCGTCGCTTCGCGCAGATCGGGGAACGCGTTGTTGGTGCCGGTCGATAGCGTCAGGAGCGGCACGTCTGCGCAATGCGCGGCGACCGCGCGGTGCGTGCCGTCGCCGCCCAGCACGGCAATCAAGCCGGCGCCCGCGCGCACCATCGCGGCGACGCCCGTGTGGGTATCCAGCACGCTGTCGGTGATCGGCAAGTCGAGGAATCCGACGGCCGGCCAGCGCTCGCGTCCGCCGACTGCCGCATGGGTATCGAGTGCGCGCAGCAGCAACGCGGCAACACCGGTCTTGTCGCGCAGCGTGAGCACGCGCTCGACGCCGCACGCTCCGAGGCCTGCGAGCAGGCGGACGACCATGTTCGCCTTCTCGGCGGTCGGAAAAACCGATGCATGCGTAGTGAGACGTCGAATGTCGCGACCCGATGCGGGGTTCGCGATCACGCCGACAGTAACGGGCGATGTCACGGGCTTGTCTCCTGTCAGCGCGATGCGCGGACTTCTTATGTAGTTCGGGCCCGCGCAGCGCACATCGCGCCGCGTGGCGACTCTGTTATTGCAAAGGCTGTGCCAAAACGTTGCGGCAGCCCTGCGTCACGACGAAACCGCTTGTTTAAAGGGTTCTACGCAAAGGGACAGGCTCGCGACGGCATGCCGAAAGCATGCAGCGCGACGTACGATGTGTCTCAGGTGTGAACCGCGCGTCGCGATCCAACTTCAACCGCGCAGTGCAAAGCGTCGCAAACCGGCGCTGCATAAGCGTCCGCGCAGTCTCAGCGGCGTCTCACGCGTCGCCGAGACGAACGTCTCATGCATTTCACGTGCTGCATTGCAGGGTGATTGCGGCTTGCGGATGTGCTACAAGAACAGCCCGGACTCACTGTGCTTCGCTCGACTGGAGCCGACCATGCCTTACGTTTCTCAAACCCAGCACGTCGACCGGGTGCGGGGCGCCATCGAAGGCCGGCTGCCGGCCCCCGCCGATTCGGCGCGCCTCGTCTCGTCGTGGCAACGCTCGTTCGAGGAGTACCGCCTCGATCCCGGCTCCGCCTGTGGCCCGCGCGTGCTCACGTCCGCCGAACTGCGGGACGTGCAGGGCAAGGAGGAGGCGTTCCTGCGCGCGTCGGGCGACTGCCTGTCGCGGCTGCACGACATGATTCGCGTCGCCGACTACTGCGTGATGCTGACCGATGCGCACGGCATCACGATCGACTACCGGATCGATCGTGGCCGGCGCAGCGACTTCAAGCATGCAGGGCTCTACCTCGGCTCGTGCTGGTCGGAACGCGAGGAAGGCACGTGCGGTGTCGCCAACGTGCTCACGGATCTGGCGCCGATCACCGTGCACAAGACCGATCATTTCCGCGCCGCGTTCACGACGCTCACGTGCAGCGCCGCGCCGATCTTCGCGCCGTCCGGCGAGCTGATCGGCGTGCTCGACGCGTCAGCTGTGCAGTCGCCGGATAACCGTGACAGCCAGCGCCTCGTATATCAGCTGGTCAGGCAAAGCGCCAGCCTGATCGAGGACGGCTACTTCCTGAATCAAACCACGCAGAACTGGATCCTGTTCGGCCATCAGAGCCGCAACTTCGTCGAAGCGCAGCCCGAACTGCTGATCGCGTTCAACGAATGCGGCAACATCGCCGCCGTCAACCGGCAGGCGAGCGAGCGCATTCCCGGGCTAAATGGTCCGCGCCACATCGAAGAGCTATTCGATACGTCCGACGTGCATCTGCACGACATCGCGCGTACCGGCGTCATCGTCGCGCTGCGGCTGCGCGCGACAGGCGCGCTGCTCTATGCGCGCGTCCGTGCGCCGATCAGGCGCCCGACGCGCACGGCTTCTGCGTCTGCCACGCAGGAAGCCGCGGCGAATTGTGACATCAGCGCACTCGGCCGCTTTCTGCATAGCACGGACGCACGGATTGCGCACAACGCGCAAGTCGCGCTGCGCATTGCCGGCAAACGGCTGCCGATCCTGGTCCTCGGCGAAACCGGCGTGGGCAAGGAAGTCTTCGCTCGTGCGATCCACGCCTCGGGTGCGCGGCGCGCACGGCCGTTTGTCGCGGTGAATTGCGGCGCGATTCCCGAGCCGCTGATCGAAAGCGAGCTGTTCGGCTACGCGCCCGGCGCGTTCACGGGTGCGCGCAGCCGCGGCGCGCGCGGCAAGATTGCCGGCGCGAACGGCGGCACGCTGTTCCTCGATGAAATTGGCGACATGCCGCTCGGCTTGCAGACGCGCTTGCTGCGCGTGCTGGCGGAAGGCGAAGTCGTGCCGCTTGGCGGCGATGTGCCGCTGCGCGTCGATCTC
>DATGHJ010000152.1:0-3572 GCA_035308085.1 Trinickia sp.
GAGCGCTTCCGCGTCGTTGATGTTGTCGAGAATCCAGAAGAGCGAGATATCGACGCCTTGCGAAAGGCCCGCCGCGATCGGGCTGGAGCCCGCCTCGCCGAGCTGCACCGAGCCGGATGCGAGCGCACGCACGACGTCGGCGCCGCTGGCGAGCTTGCGGTAAGTCACTTTGTAGCCCGTTGCTTTTTCGACTTCGCCGGTTGCCTGCGCGTAGCGCCACGGCACGACCATGTCCTGATAGGCGATCACGACTTCGCGTGTTTCGGCGAAAGCGCGAGGGACAAGCACGGTAGACAGTGCGATAAGCGCCGCGGCGGCGGCCGCACGCGTTGCCGCAAACGAAGAAGTGAGTCGGATCATGCCCAAGCCCCAGTCGATAAACGAAGTTGTCTGAAAGGCTTCCGACTATAGGGATTTCGGACGCGAACCGTTCTAACAAATCCTCGATTGCTATCCACAACGGCCAAGCATTCCTTTTCTTTCCAAACCGCACCTCCGCTTACAGCCCGTCTTCAAGTTCCCTTCCCCCCCGCCGATAACGCTTAGGTAGGTTCTTCTCCGGTAAGCCAACCACACTCACGGACAGCGCAATGTTTGGATCGATTCGCACGCGGATTCTGGCGACTTGTGTCGCGATCGTCGTCACGGCGCTCGCCGTAACCGGGGGTCTCGTCTACTACGTCGTCAAGAAGGACAACGACCGGTCCATCGACGAGAACCTCAAATCGATCTCGACCGGCCACGCCATCGCGATCGAGGAATGGATATCCGGCAAGGCGAAGATCACCCAGGCGCTCGCCGACACGATCGCCATCGGCCAAGACGACCCCATCGCCGCGCTCAAGCTGCTCGCCAAATCGGGCGACTTCACCGTGGTGACGCTCGGCCTGCCCGACAAGACGGCGTTCTCGCCCACCCCGCTGCCGGCCGGCTACGACCCCACGGCGCGCCCCTGGTACAAGCAGGCCCTCGCGGCGGGCCACTTGATCGTGACGACGCCGTACGCCGACGCCAACACCGGCAAGTACGCGATCTCGTTCGCGGTGCCCGTGATGCGCGACGGCGCGCTGAAGGGCGTGATCGCGGCGAGCGTATTCCTGGACGGCGTGAGTTCGGTCGTCACCGCCGCGCACCCGACGCCCGGCAGCTTCGCGTTTCTCGTCGACCAGAGCGGCAAACTGCTCGCGGTCCCTAAGACCGACCTCATCATGAAGCCGGCGACGGACCTCTCGCCCGACCTCACGAGCGACGCGCTCGGCGCGCTCGGGAGCGCGGCTGAGCCGACGAAGGTCAGTGTCGACGGCGCCACCAAGCTGCTGCAGTCGCAACCGATTCCCGGCACCGACTGGCGCTTCGTCCTCGCGCTCGACAAGTCCGACGTGACCGCCGGCATGCGCGCGGTGGCGACGACCACGGTAATCGCGATCATCATCGTCGCGCTAATCGCGGCCGCACTCGTCGGCGCGCTCACGAGCGCGGCGTTCAAGCGCGTGCTGCAAGTGCGCGACGCGCTCGTCGACGTGAGCTCGGGCAGCGGCGATCTCACGCGCCGCCTGCCCGCGACCGGTGACGATGAAGCCTCGCAGATCGCGCGCGCGTTCAATCTCTTTGCCGAGAAGATCAGCGACATCTTGCTGCAGATCCGCGCGATCAGCGAATCGGTGAACGTCGCGAGCGCGGAGATCGCGCAGGGTAACCAGGACTTGTCGGGCCGCACCGAACACGCGGCGTCGAGCCTGCAGGAAACCGCGGCCGCGCTCGAAGAGATCGCCGGCACCGCGCGCAACTCGGCTGACTCGGCCCATCAAGTCAGCCGCCTCGCGGAATCGGCGTCGAGCGTCGCGACGCGCGGCGGCCAGGTCGTCACCGAGGTCGTTGCGACGATGAACGAGATCACGCAGGCATCCACGCAGATCGCCAACATCATCGGCGTGATCGACGGCATCGCGTTCCAGACCAATATCCTCGCGCTCAACGCGGCCGTCGAAGCGGCGCGTGCCAGCGAGCACGGGCGCGGCTTCGCGGTCGTCGCCGGCGAAGTGCGCGCGCTCGCGCAGCGCAGCGCCCAAGCAGCCAAGGAAATCAAGGAGCTGATCAATTCATCGGTGGAGAAGATCGAAGCAGGCTCGGGACTCGTGCAGACGGCCGGCACGACGATGAACGAAATCGTCGACGGCGTGCGCAGCATCGCGAGCGTGATCGGCGAAATCAGCGTCGCGACGTCGGAGCAAAGCACGGGGCTGGGGCAAGTGAACCAGGCACTCTCGCAACTCGACAACGTGACGCAGCAGAACGCGGCGCTCGTCGAGCAATCGGCCGCGGCCGCGAGCCAGTTGCGGGAACAAGCGGCGACGCTCGCGCAGAGCGTCGGTGCATTCAAGCTCGCGCGAACCGGTGCGATGACGGTTGCTTGACGCCAGGCACGAGAAGAAAGGGCGGGCGCGCATGTCATCGTGCGCACTAAGAGAATCGGGCGGCCCAAGCCGCCCGATTCTCTTTGACCGAAACGCGCGTGCGGGTTTAGACCACGCCCGCGCCGTGCGCCTGCAGATCGGCGTGATAGCTCGAACGCACCATCGCGCCGACGGCCGCGTGCGTGAAGCCCATCTTATACGCCTCTTCCTCGTACATCTTGAACGTGTCCGGATGCACGTACGCGCGCACCGGCAGGTGATGCTCGGACGGTTGCAGGTACTGGCCGATCGTCAGCATGTCGACGTCGTGCGCACGCAGATCGCGCATGACCTGCAGGATCTCTTCCTCGGTTTCGCCGAGTCCCACCATCAGGCCCGACTTCGTCGCGACGTCGGGATGCAGCGCCTTGAAGTCCTTCAAGAGCTTGAGCGAATGCGCGTAATCCGAACCGGGACGCGCTTCCTTGTACAGACGCGGCACCGTTTCGAGGTTGTGGTTCATCACGTCGGGCGGCGCGGCGTTGAGGATCGTCAGCGCGCGATCCAGACGGCCGCGGAAGTCCGGCGTGAGGATTTCGATGCGCGTTTCAGGCGACTGCTCGCGCACCTGACGGATACATTCGACAAAGTGGCCCGCGCCTCCATCGCGCAGGTCATCGCGATCGACGCTCGTGATCACCACATACTTGAGCTTGAGCGCAGCAATGGTGCGCGCGAGATTGGCGGGCTCGTCGGCGTCGAGCGGATCGGGACGGCCGTGGCCGACGTCGCAGAACGGGCAGCGCCGCGTGCACTTGTCGCCCATGATCATGAACGTCGCCGTGCCCTTGCCGAAGCACTCGCCGATGTTCGGGCAGCTCGCTTCCTCGCACACCGTGTGCAGGTTGTGCTCGCGCAGGATCTGCTTGATTTCGTAGAAGCGCGAGCTGCCGGTCGCGGCTTTCACGCGGATCCAATCGGGCTTCTTCAGTTTTTCGATCGGGACGATCTTGATCGGAATGCGCGCTGTCTTGGCCTCGGCCTTTTGCTTGACGGTCGCGTCATAGGCGGCCGGGGTGGCGTTGGCGGCGGAATCGGCAGAAGCGCCGGCGGAGTTCGCGGTAACGTCAGTCATTCGATTGATCCAGTCGGACGGCGGCAGCGCCGTCGAGGTTGGCG
>DATGHJ010000153.1:0-8829 GCA_035308085.1 Trinickia sp.
GCTGGCGCGGCTCGCTGCTCAAGATGATCGACAAGCGCAAGATGCTCGAAGAAGCGATTGCGGCCATGAAGGACCTGCAAATCGGCATCCGCTCGATGCGCCAGCCGGTCGAGACGCTCTCGGGCGGCCAGCGCCAGGGCGTCGCAGTGGCGCGCAGCGCGGCGTTCGCCCGCCACGTCGTGATTCTCGACGAGCCGACCGCCGCGCTCGGCGTGAAGGAAGGCAACATGGTGCTCGAGCTGATCCGCCGCGTGCGCGATCGCGGCCTGCCGGTGATCCTGATCAGCCACAACATGCCGCACGTGTTCGAGATTTCGGATCGCATCCATATCCAGCGCCTCGGCAAACGCGCCGCCCTCGTGAAGACGAAGGACATCCATATGTCCGACGCCGTTGCAATCATGACCGGCGCGAAGCAGGCGGACGTCAAGGCGATTGCGTGATGCGCAGCCGTCATCGCCCGCGGCTTCGCATGCGTTTGCACACGCTACGCTTAAGGCTTCTACGATGAGCACTACCCCGCGTTCCCGTCCGCCGCTCGCGCGGTCCGTCGGCTCGAATCAGGTCGGCATGCGGCAATTCAACGAGCGGATCGTGCTGCAGGCGATCCGCTTGCACGGGCCGCTGCCGAAGGCCGATGTCGGGCGGCTCACGCGCCTTTCGATGCAGACGGCGTCGCTGATCGTCGAGCGGCTGATCGACGATGGCCTGCTCGCCAAGCAGCCGCGCGTGCGCGGGCGCATCGGTCAGCCGTCGGTGCCGATCGCCTTGCGCGCCGACGGCGCGTACACGATCGGCATCAAGGTCGGACGCCGCAGCCTCGATGTGCTCGCGATGGATTTCACGGGCCGCGTCTGCAGCCGCGACGTGCTCGAGTACGCCTACCCGGATCCGCACGTGCTGTTCCCCGCGCTCGAGCAGAAGCTCGCGCGCGTGAACGAAACGCTCGGCAAGGACGCGAAGAAAGTGGTCGGCGTGGGCGTCGCCGCGCCGCTGTGGCTCGGCGGCTGGCGCGAGTTTCTCGGCGCGCCGCAGGAAGCGCTCGACGCCTGGAACGCGATCGATATCCGCGCGCGGATCGAAGCGATGACCGGGCTGCCCGTCGAGTTCGCGAAGGACACGACCGCCGCCTGCGCCGCCGAGCTCGTGATGGGTCAAGGTCGCGGCATCCGCACCTTCCTGTATCTGTTCGTCGGCACGTTCATCGGCGGCGGGCTCGTGATCGACGGACGCCTGCACAGCGGGCCGCACGGCAACGCCGGCGCCGTGGGATCGATTCCGCTTGCGTCCGGCAACGGTCAAGCGCCGCGACAGTTGCTGCACGCGGCATCTGGCTTCGTGCTCGAGCAGCGCATGACCGACGCCGGCGCGCCGGCAACGGCGGCGCACGATCATCGCGCGCTGTCGCCCGAGCTGTGGGCCATCACCGAGCGGTGGCTCGACGAAGCCTGCCCCGCCATCGCCTCGGCGCTCACGGCATCGGCGGCGCTGCTCGATCTCGAAGCCGTCGTGATCGACGGCGAGGTCGACCGGCAGCTCGTGCGCGAAATCCTGCGCCGCACGGAGCGCGTGCTCGACCGCCTCGAATGGGAGGGCATCGTGCGGCCGCAGTTGCTCGAAGGTACGATCGGTTCGGATGCACGCGCGATGGGCGGCGCGATCCTGCCGCTCTACGCGCATTTCGCGCCGACCCACGAACTCTTTCTCAAGCCCGCCACGGATATCCCCTGACGATGCAGAGCTTTTACGAAGCCACCGTGTTGCGAGCCGAGCGGCCCGCGCTGAAGGACGCGCGCGAAGCCCGGGTCTGCATCGTCGGCGGCGGGCTCGCGGGACTCTCGACCGCGCTCGGGCTCGTCGAGCGCGGCGTGCGCGACATCGTCGTGCTCGAGGAGCAGCGCGTCGGCTTCGGCGCCTCGGGACGCAACGGCGGCTTCGTGTTCGGCGGCTACAGTCTCGATTGCGCCGACCTGCTGCGTGCGCTCGGCCCCGAACGTGCGCGCGACCTGTATCGCCTGAGCACCGACGCCGTCGAGCTGATTCGCGAGCGGATCGAACGCTACGGCATCGAATGCGACGCCACCTACGCCGGCGTGATTCTCGCCAACTGGTTCGGCGATCCGGCGCGGCTCGACGCGCAGCGCACATTGATGAAAACGTCGTTCGGCGTGGATTGGGAACCGATTCCAGACGATCAGTTGCGCGCGCAACTGAAATCGAACCGCTATCACGGCGGCTTGCTCGAGCGTCATGGCTTTCATTTTCATCCGCTCAAATACGTGCTAGGCGTGGCAAACGCAATCGCCAACGCCGGCGCGCAGATCTACGAGCAAAGCCCCGCGCTGAGACTGCGCCGCAACGGCAGCGGTCATACCGTCGAAACGGCGCACGGCCGCGTCGACGCGCAGCATGTCGTGATGGCGGGCGGCGGCTACGCGCGCAACGTCTACCGGCGAGTCGAGCGCGCCGTGCTGCCGATCGCCACCTACGTGATGGCGACCGAGCCGCTAGGCGAGCGGCTCAGAGACGTGATCGATTGCGGCTGCGCCGTCTACGACACCCGCTTCGCGTTCGACTACTACCGCCCGCTCGCCGACACGCGCATCCTGTGGGGCGGCCGCATTTCGGTGCTCGAACGCGAGCCGGAGGCGATCGCCCGTCTTTTGAAGCGCGATCTGCTGCGCGTGTATCCGCAATTGCACGACGTCAGGATCGAGTACGCGTGGGGCGGCTTGATGAGCTACGCGCGTCACAAGATGCCGCAAATCGGCAAGAGCGCGGACGGCGTCTGGCATGCGGTCGGCTTCGGCGGACACGGTATGGCGCCGACCACCGTCGCGGGCGAGTTGCTCGCCGCGGCCATCGGCGAAGGCCGGCCGATTCCCGAAGGCTTCGCGGCATTCGGCCTCACGCGTGCCTTCGGGCACCTCGGGCTCGCCGCCGCGCAATTGACTTACACGGCGATGCAAGCGCGCGACGCGCTGGCCGAATGGCGCGGCTAAGCCGTTTCTGTCGATCGCATTACACGCGTGAGCGCTATGTCTTCGGCGCGACAAATCCACACAATAGTGGGCGCAGTGCCACATATTCTGCGTGCTAGAATCGCCGCGTTTATCGCCGCGCACTTGACGACACAATGAAGAAGGCACTTAAAGCCGCACCGTCCGACACCAACGACGTCCCCACCGAAGCCCGGCGCAAATACGATCCCGAGCAGACCAAGCGCAACATCCTCGATGTCGCCACGCAGGAGTTCTCCGCGATGGGGCTCGCGGGCGCGCGCGTCGATCAAATCGCCGAGCGCACCAACACGACGAAGCGGATGCTGTACTACTACTTCGAGAGCAAGGAAGGCCTCTACGAGGCCGTGCTCGACAAGGTCTACGGCGACATCCGCACGCTCGAACAGGATCTGCACATCGACGAGCTCGAGCCGAAGGAAGGCATGAAACGGCTCGTCGAATTCACGTTCGACTACCACGACAAGCATCGCGACTTCGTGCGTCTCGTCACGATCGAGAACATTCACGGCGCGAAGTACATCGAGCAGTTGAAGTCGTTCAAGAACCGCAACGCGAGCGTGATCAAGACGATCGAGGATCTGCTCGAACGCGGCGTCACGGCCGGCATGTTTCGCGCCGACCTCGATGCAATCGACCTGCATCTGATGATCAGTTCGCTGTGCTTTCACCGCGTCTCGAACCGCTACACGTTCGGCACTGCGTTCGGGCGCGATCCGTCGCATCCGCGTCTGCGCGCGCGGCATCGCGAGATGATCGTCGATGCCGTACTGCGGTTCGTGCGCAAGGAATAACGCCGCTTGGAAAGAAAACCGCCGCCTGCGCCATGCAGGCGGCAAGTGTTGCAGCCTAAGCGGCGACTCAATAAGCGGCTGCTCAATAAGCGGCGACTCAATCGTTGAGCACGATCCGCTTGATATCCCCGACCACGAAGATATAAGCCAGCGCCCCGATCAGCGCGATCGCGCCGATGAACCCGAGCGCGCCGACGAACGAGCCGGTCGCCGTCACGATGATGCCGATCGCGAGCGGCGTGATGATCCCCGCCAGATTCGCCGCCAGATTGAAGATCCCGCCCGTCACGCCGAGCAGACCGTCGGGCGCGATATCGGAGACGAGCGTCCAGCCGAGCGCGGCCATGCCCTGCGCGAAGAACGCCACCGACATGATCACGATCACCACCGTGTTGCTCTGCGCATAGTTCGCGAGCACGATCGTCGATGCAAGCAGGAGCCCCGTGATGATCGGCAGCTTGCGCGCGACGTTGGGCGACTTGCCGCGCTTGAGCATCCAATCCGAGAACCACCCGCCGAACAGCACCCCCACCGACGCCGCGATGAACGGCATGATCGCGAAGAAGCCGATCTTGAGCCAGGCCATATGGCGCTCGGTCGCGAGGTAGGTGGGGAACCACGTCAGGAAGAACACGAGCGTCGAGTTGCCGGCAAACTGGCCGAGGCAAATGCCGGCCAGTTGGCGCTGCTTCAAGAGATGCCCCATCGTGCGCCAAGTGAGCTTCGCCTTGGGTGGCTCGCCGCTCGCGTCCGACTTCGTTTTGCGATGCGTGAGACCGCCGCCCGCTTCGATGTATTCGAGCTCGGCCGCATTCGCACCCGGATGGTCGCGCGGCTCGCGATAGAAGACCCACCAGATCACGGCGAATATGAGCCCCGCGGCGCCGACGACGTAGAACAGCGTGCGCCATCCGTACGTCCCCATCAGCGCGAACAGGAACGGACTGAAGAACGCGAGGCCGACATATTCGCCCACCGTGTAGGTACCCGTCGCGAGCGCCCGCTCGTTTTGCGGGAACCAGGTGGCGACGACGCGACTGTTAGTCGGAAAGCACGGGGACTCCGACACCCCAAGCCCGAGCCGGCACGCGAGCAGCGGCGCCACGCCATGCACGAACCCTTGCAGCAGCGTGCACAGCGACCAGAACGTCATCGACAGGTAGTACGTAAGCTTGCTGCCGAAGCGATCGAGAAAGAGGCCGCCCGGAATCTGCGCGGCGACGTAGGTCCACGAGAATGCCGAGAACATCACACCCATCACGGCCGCGTTGATGCCGAGCTCTTTGGTCAACTGCGGCGCCGCGATGCCGAGCACCGTGCGGTCCAGGTAGTTGATCATCGTGCCTACCGCCAGCAACGCCAGGATCTTGTGGCGCGCGGACGTTCGGCGCGCCGTTGCTGCCGGCACGCCTTGCGCACGCGCGTGCTCCGCCTGCGGCGCATGCTGCGCCTGAATCTGCTGTCGCACGGATGTCTCCTTGATTTATTTGGCTACCGCGGATCAGCGCGGCAGCAACGTCTGAAAGTACTGGAACATGCGCTCGGCGTCGGGCGCGATGCCGGTGAATATCTCGAATGCGTCGACCGCTTGATACACCGCCATGCCGCCGCCCGTCAGCGTGCGGCAGCCTAGCGCCTCGGCGGCCTTCAGCAGTTCGGTCTTGATCGGGAAGTACACGACGTCCGCGACCCACAGCGCCTTGTGCAGCAATTCCACCGGCAGCGGCACGCCGGGGAGCTTGGCCATGCCGGTCGGCGTCGCGTGGATCAGGCCGCCGGCCGCCGCCACTGCGTCGGCCAGCGCACTCGGCGCCTCGCCGCCCGCGCCGACCCGCGCCGCCGGAAAGCGCGCCTGCAACTGCGCCGCGAGCTTCGCCGAACGGGCGGCGTCGACGTCGAACAGCGTCAACTCGCGCGCGCCCATCATCAGCGCGGCGTGCGCCACGGCCGCGCCCGCCCCGCCCGCACCGAGCTGCACGACACGCTCGAGCGACACGCCCGGCAAGCCGCGCTCGAAGGCGCGCTTGAAGCCGGACCAATCCGTGTTGTGGCCAATGCGCTTGCCGTCCTTCAACAGCACCGTGTTCACCGCGCCGAGCGCGCGCGCATCGTCCGACAGGTCGTCGAGCAATTCGATGACGGCCTGCTTGCACGGATAGGTGATGTTCAGTCCGTTGAAGCCCATGCGCTCGGCGGCGCTCAAGAGCGACGGCAGCGACGACATGTCGAGCCGCAGCAACTCCAGGTCGATACGCCGGTACACGTAGTTGAACCCGAGCTGGCGGCCCTCCTCTTCGTGCATCGCCGGCGATAGCGAGCCGCCGATGCCCGAGCCGATCAAGCCGGTCAGAAACGATTTCGATGTCATTCGATACTCCTTGAATACGCTTTTTCGAGCCTTGGCGGCGATCAGCGGGCCTTGGCGAGCAACGTCGCCATGCGCCGCAATGCCAGCTCGTAGCCCTCGGTGCCGCATCCGCAGATCACCGCTACCGCCACGTTCGACACATACGAATGGTGCCGGAATGCCTCGCGGCGGTGAATGTTTGAAATATGCACTTCGATCACGGGCTTCTCCACCGCGCTCAGCGCGTCGGCAATCGCGACCGATGTATGCGTGTACGCCGCCGGGTTGATCACGATGCCGTCGGCCGTCGTGCGCGACTCCTGAATCCAGTCGATCAGTTGATGCTCGGCGTTCGATTGCCGGAATTCGATCGACAACCCGAGCGCGTCCGCGGCGCTGCGGCAGCGCGCTTCGACGTCCTGCAGCGTTTCCGCCCCGTAGATATGGGGCTGACGCGTGCCCAGCAGATTGAGGTTCGGCCCGTTCAGGACCAGCACCGACGGCTTGCTCATGTGATGCGACTCCATTAATGACTGCGCGGACTTGAAGGCTGCGGCTCGTCCAGCGTGAGTCGAAGTGTGCCCGCCTCATCGCGCCGTGTCTTTTGGGGTTTTCCATAATTTGTACTGTCTAGTTAGTTTGTATAATTCACGCAAATTCGGCAACCGTAGGCCGTTATTCGCGAACGATAGATTGAATCGAATAGTTCATTTCCGCCCCGCCACCCGCTTCACCCGGATCGACTTTTTGCCCTATTCCGCCCTCTCAGGAGCCAAATGAACCACCCCCACGCTCACTGTCGTTCGCTGCCCCCCAAGGGGGCGAATGCCTCCCTTGGGGCGGCCCGGCGGGAGGCAATATGAACCACCCCCACGCTCACTGTCGTTCACTGCCCCCCGAGGGGGCTGATGCCTCCCTTGGGGCGGCCCGGCGGGAGGCATCCATGCAGCGCTCGATTGCCACCGTATCCATCAGCGGAACGCTTGCCGAAAAGCTGGCCGCTATCCGGCAGGCGGGCTTCGACGGCGTCGAAATCTTCGAAAACGATTTGCTTTACTTCGACGGCTCGCCCGCCGAAGTGCGCCGCATAGCCGAAGGCCTGGGGCTGAAGATCGTGCTGTTCCAGCCGTTTCGCGACTTCGAGGGCGTGAGCGCCGAGCGCCTCGCGCGTAATCTCGATCGCGTGAGGCGCAAGTTCGACCTGATGCATGAATTGGGCTGCGACCGCATCCTCGTGTGCAGCAACGTGTCGCCGGACACGATCGCCGACGATGCGCTGATCGTCGATCAGCTCGGCGCGCTGGCGAACGCGGCGCAGCAAGCGGGCGTGGTGGCCGCGTATGAGGCGCTCGCGTGGGGGCGCCATGTGAATTCTTACCGCCACGCCTGGCGGCTCGTCGACGCGGTGAATCACCCGCACCTCGGGCTCGCGCTCGACAGCTTCCATACGTTGTCGCTGAACGATCCGGTCGACGAGATCGCCGCGATCCCGGGCGAGCGCATCGCGTTCGTGCAACTCGCCGACGCGCCGAAGCTCGCGATGGACGTGCTCGAATGGAGCCGCCATTACCGGTGCTTTCCGGGCCAAGGCGATTTCGATCTCGCCCGCTTCACCGCGCGCGTGATCGAAGCGGGCTACACCGGCCCGCTTTCGCTCGAGATTTTCAACGACGGGTTTCGCGCCGCACAAACCGCCACCACGGCGAAGGACGGCTATCGCTCGCTGCTGTACCTCGAAGAACAGACGCGCGCGCATCTGGCGCGCGAAAGCGCAAGACCGCACGCCGGGCAGCCGCTGTTCGAGCCGCCCGCGCCGCCGGCGCACGTCGGCTTCCAGTTCCTCGAATTCGCCGTCGACGCGGCCACCGGCGCGCAAGTCGCCGACTGGCTCGGCAAGCTGCGCTTTCGCCTCGCCGGCCGCCATCGCTCGAAGGACGTCACGCTCTACCAGCACGGCGCCGCGTCGATCGTGCTGAACGCCGAGCGCGATTCGTTCGCCGACGCGTTCTTCCAGCGGCATGGTTTGTCGCTGTGCGCGTCGGCGTTTCGCGTCGACGATGCGAAGGTCGCTTTCGAGCGCGCCGCGGGCTTCGGCTATACGCCGTTCTCGGGCCGCGTCGGGCCGAACGAGCGCGTACTGCCGAGCGTGCAGGCGCCGGACGGCAGCCTCGAATACTTCGTCGATGAAGCGCCCGACGCCCCGACGCTCTATGAATCGGACTTCGTGCTCACCGACATCAACGGCCCCGCCGAAGTCGGGCCGCTCACGAGCATCGACCACGTCTGCCTCGCATTGCCCGCCGATGCGCTCGATACCTGGATTCTGTTCTTCAAGACGGCGTTCGGCTTCGACGCCGAGCCGAGCTGGGTCGTGCCCGATCCGTACGGGCTCATGCGCAGCCGTGCGGTGAGGAGCCGCGACGGCTCGGTGCGCATCGCGCTCAACGCGTCGGCGGACCGCCATACGGCGGTGGCCGACGCGCTCGACACCTACCACGGTTCGGGCCTGAACCACGTCGCGTTCCGCAGCGACGACATCTTCAGCGCGATCGACCAATTCGTCGCCGACGGCGTGCCGTTCCTGCGCATTCCGCGCAACTACTACGACGACCTCGCGGCCCGCTACGCGCTGCCCGACGAGCTGATCGACGCGCTCGCCGAAAAACAC
>DATGHJ010000154.1:0-5046 GCA_035308085.1 Trinickia sp.
TGCAAGCAATCCGAGGAGGCTTCCGATCTTCTGCAGACGGCGGCGGAACATGCTGGCGGCGAACGCTAAGAGTCAACGATGGACAACGGCAGGCATCGTCAAAGGGCGACGATGAGGCCCGGATTATGAGACACGCGCCCCGCCCCGCACAAGTGGCGCAGACAGATGTTGCGGATCAGCCGCGAGCGCGACCGGCTTATGTGGAATACGCAGCTGACCGGCTCGGTATTCCCGGCGGCCAGCGGAACATCCGCCCGCTCGCGGCGTCAGGGCGTATAAGGCGCCGCCACCTCGCCCTCGAGCCCGTGCTCGAGCGTCGCGCGGATGATCGACAGCCCGCGCGTGAGCGCCGCGATCGAGCGCGCCCCCGTCATGCAGATCCGCACCGCGTGCGGCGCCGCATTGCGGCCAATGACGAAGCTGTCGGCCGTCTTCACGAGCACGCCCTCCTGCCGCAACGCCGCGGCGAATTCGGCCGCGCGCCACGGCTCGGGCAACGGCAGCCACAGATGCGAACTCGTCTCCGCGTGCCGATAGGGAACGCCCGCGAGCACCTCGCGCGCGACCGTCTGCTGCGTTTCGATGTACGCGCGCTGCAGGCTGTCGAGCCGCTCGATCTCGCCGTTGCCGATCCAGCGCGCCGCGATCTCGGCGAGAAGCGGCGCCGTCATCCAGCAGTCGCTGCGCAGCACGGCGGCGATCTTCGAGCACCACGCCTGCGGCGCCTGCACGTAGCCCACGCGCAAACCCGGCGCCACCGACTTCGCGAGCCCCGTGATCAGAAACGACTGTTCGGGCAGCCGTGCCGCGATCGGCATGGGCGGCGCTTCGAGGAGCATGGCCGGGACGATGTCCTCGATCAGCAGCACGCCGTAGTGGTTGAGGATCGACGCGACCGCATCGCGCCGCTCGGCCGACATCGTCGCGGTGGTCGGATTGTGGATCGTCGGCACGCAGAAGATCCCGCGCGGATGCAGCGACTTGCACGCGAGGTCGAGCGCGGCGGGCACGATCCCTTCGTGATCGACCTCGACGCCGACGAGATGCAGACGCAACTGCCGCGCCAGCCCGATGATGCCGGGGTAGCTGACGATCTCGGCGAGCACGGTGTCGCCCGGGCGCGTCACCGCGCGCAGCACCGATGCCAGCGCGTGTTGCGCGCCCTGCGTGACCAGCACGCGAGCGGGGTTCGCGGCCGCCATGCCGGCGCGCGCGAGAAGCGTCGCGCCCGCTTCGCGATGGCGCATGAGCCCGGCCTCGGGCACGTATTGCAGCAATTCGGAGGCGAGCGCCTCGTCGTTCGCGATCTCCCGCAAGGACGTGACGAGCACCTGCGCTTCGGCGGTCGGCTGCGGCACGTTCTGTCCGAGATCGATCAGCGTCGACGACGAAGGCGCCGAGCCGCGCAAGACGGACGGCGCGGCGGCAGCCGACGCCTCTCGCGCGCGAGCCTGCGCGACATAGGTGCCGTCGCCGACGCGCGCATTCGCGAGCCCCTGCCGCTCCAGCTCGGCGTAGGCCCGGCTGATCGTGCCGGTCGTCACGCGCAACTCGCTCGCCAGCGACCGGTGCGGCGGCAGCTTCTCGCCCGCCGGCAACTGGCCGTTGAGGATGGCCTGCGCAAACGCGCGCGCGATCACCTGATATTTGGGGTCGCTTCCTGTCTCCAGTTTCGGCAGCCACGTGTTCATTGCCATGGGCAGCTCCTGATGTATTGACGCATTATGCGCGCGCCCCTCACTGGAATGAATGCAGTCATTTACTTCGATTGAAGCGATTGAGTTGCAGCGTTTGCCCTCATAGGATGCACTCAATACATGGGATCAGAGTAGGCGCTGAAGCGCTAACCTGGATCAACTTCGGCATGGGATCAGAGTAGCCGCTGAAGCGCCAACTCTGATCGACCGCCGAAGGCTCCAGGTAAGCGCTGAAGCGCTAACTCGGATCGACACAAAAAACCCCAAGAACCTCGCGATTCTTGGGGTTGGATGCTGCTGGTGGCCTGGGACGGAATCGAACCATCGACACGCGGATTTTCAATCCGCTGCTCTACCAACTGAGCTACCGGGCCACGAAGAAGGCAGAGTATAGCAAGGGTTTTTGCGGCGCTCAAGCCCCTCTGTGAAGATTTATTCTCCCTTGTTCTTCCCGAGGTCCACGCCAAGCTGCTTGAGCTTGCGATACAAGTGCGTACGCTCGAGCCCGGTCTTTTCCGCGACGCGCGTCATGCTGCCGTTCTCGCGCGCGAGGTGATATTCGAAGTACGCGCGTTCGAACGCATCGCGCGCGTCGCGCAGCGGAATATCGAACGAGATCGACGCGGTCTGCGCGGGCAGACCGCCGCTGGCGCCGTTCTCCGCTGCCAGCATCGGCAGCGCCGCCGCCGATGCCACGGCTGACGAATTGATCGGCGACGCCGGCTTGGGCGCCGCGCCGACGGGCAATGTCGCGTTGCCGCGCGCGAGGCCCTGCTCGACCGCCTTCAAGAGCTTCTGCAGCGCGATCGGCTTTTCGAGAAAATTCAGCGCACCGATTTTCGTCGCCTCGACCGCCGTATCGATCGTCGCGTGGCCGGACATCATGATGACCGGCATCGTCAACTGCCCCTGCGCCGCCCACTCTTTGAGCAGCGTAACGCCGTCTGTGTCGGGCATCCAGATATCGAGCAGCACCAGATCGGGCGCCGCGCGCAAGCGGAAATCCCGCGCCTGCTGCGCGTTTTCCGCGGCCTCCACGACGTGTCCTTCGTCGGAAAGGATCTCCGAGAGCAATTCCCGGATGCCCATTTCATCATCTACCACCAGGATGGTTGCCATTTACGCTGCCCTTGTCTGCACTATTGCTTTTGTGTGTCCCGGCACTTCCGCGCCGTGCGATGGCACGCTCGCCGTCCCGGGCGATGCGCCATCGTCTGCCATTTGCAGAAACAGAATTGAGATCTGCGCCCCTTCGATCACATCGCCCGCTCTGAGGCGGTTGCGAATGTCGATACGTGCGCCATGTTCATCGACGATCTTCTTGACCGTGGCGAGACCGAGTCCCGTCCCTTTGGCCTTCGTCGTCACGTACGGTTCGAACGCGCGCGTCAGGATACGCGCGGGGAAGCCCGGACCGTTGTCCGAGACAGTCAGGCGCACCGCGACGCGCACTTTGCCGTCCGCGTCGGGGTCGCCATATTCTACTGTCTTGGTTTCGAGCAAAACACGCGGGTTTTCGACATCGGCTACCGCGTCCTGCGCGTTTTGCAGCAAGTTGTGAATCACCTGACGAAGCTGCGTGGCGTCGCCGCGAATCACCGGCAGCGCCGACAGCTCGACCTTGATGGCGCTCTTGCCTTCCTCGATGCCGTAGAGCGTCAGCACCTCCGATACCAGTTCGTTCAGTTGCAGGTTCCCGAGCACCGCGGGCGGTGTGCGCGCGTATTCGCGAAAATCGTCGACCATCTGTTTCATCGCCGCGACCTGGTTCACGATCGTCGTCGCGCCGCGCTTCAAGACATCGGCGTCTTGCGGCGCGAGCTTGTCGGAGAGCTTCATTTGCAGGCGTTCCGCCGAAAGCTGGATCGGCGTGAGCGGGTTCTTGATCTCGTGCGCGAGACGCCGCGCGACCTCGCCCCACGCAATCGAACGCTGGGCGGAGATCACGTCGGAGATGTCGTCGAACACGACGACGTAGCCCGCGGTCTGCACGTCTTCGATGTTCTCCGTGCTCGATACGAGACGCGCGCCGCGCACGAGCAGCGTCAGGGGCTCGGTCTCGCCCGCGACCGGCACGGCGAACTGCTGCTGCCAATGGCCGCCGTCGGCCGCGCCGTTCGTGCTCGCCGCCTCGCGATCGGCAAACGCCTTTTTGACCATCGCACCGAAGTCCGCCAGCACGCCGATGTGATCGAGCGGAGCGCCGAGCATCGATTGGAACGGCTGGCGGAAGATGCGCTCGGCGCCGCGATTGGCGGTGGTCAGACGGAACTGGCGATCGAACACGAACACACCCGCTGTCAGGTTCGCAAGAATGCTCTCGAGGTATGCCTTCGAGTGTTCCAGCGCGATGCGGTTTTTCTCGACCGCCGCGCGCGCTTCGGATAGCTGACGCGTCATCGCATTGAACGACTGCGTCAGAAAGCCGAGTTCGTCGCGTGACTTGATTTCGCGCTTCGGCGTGTAGTCGCCTTCGGCCACCTCCTTCGTCCCTTGCGCGAGCAGGAAGAGCGGCCGCGCAAGCTGATTGCCGAGCGCGAGCGCGAGCATCATCGCGATGAAGGTCGCGAGAAAGAGCGCGAGCGTCAGCGTGCCGATGTACATCTTGCGCAAACCGGTGCGGCCCAGCGCCTTTTCCTGGTACTCGCGATACGCGCGCTGCACGGCATCGGCGTTGCGCGCCAAGGTGGGCGATACCGGCTGCTCGAGCTGCAAGAAGCGTTCGGCCGGCTGCAAGAGCGACGTGCTTGAATCGGGAATGCGCTGCACGATGCGCAGGCGCAAGCCGCCCTTCGCGTCGCCGTCGACCTCGCCCTCGATCGCCGCATAGCCCCGACCGCGCGCCTGGTTGAGCATCAGTTGCGTCGGCAGGTCGTCGGGCACGAGCGCGGCGTAGTTGCCCGTCGCTTGCGCGACCACGTGCAGTTCCGGCGCCGCGCCCGACACCGTGCGCACCGTTTCGACGAGCGTGGCGTCCTGCACGCCAAACTGATCGCGCAAACGCAGCAGCGTGAGCGTCGTGCTCGACGGGTCGGTGCTCGCAAGCTGCTCGGCCATCATGCGGCCTTTGGTCTGCAAGTCCGACAACGACGCGTCGAGCATGCCGCGCCCGAGATTCAACCCCGAGGTCAGCGCGGTTTCGACATTGACGTCGAACCACGACTCGATGCTGCGCGAGACGAACTGGTACGACACGATGTAGATGATCCCGCCCGGCACGACGCCGACGAGCGCAAAGAAGATCGCCAGTTTCGCGAGTAGCCGGGTGCCGAACTTGCCCCTTCGCAAGCGCGCCAGAATCATGACGGCAAGCGTCACGACGACGAGCAGGAAGATCAGCGCGACGATG
>DATGHJ010000155.1:0-4940 GCA_035308085.1 Trinickia sp.
GAAGCGCAATAGCGGACTGCCGCTGCTCTAGCGCTTGTTATTAGCGCCCTCAGACCACTGGGAACGCTCTTTGCGCACGTCCCTTCGCAACGGGGCCGCGATACGTTCCTCTTGCATTGCCCGTGCCGATGCGCTTTTCAATGGCTACAGACAACGGCATTGTGGCGCATGGGTGCGTGCAGTCCCTCATACCATTGACTGTGCTGTCGAGTGGGTTCTTGGGGCCACGTATGCAGGTTTCTTTTGTTGCTGATTTGCGTCGCATCGTTTCGAACATGACGACGCGACGTCGTTCTCCGGACGATGCCGAGCGCTACTCGCCAACTGCGCGCTCGATCTTTCCGTGCGCGCTCGTGTATTTGGACCCGTCGGCCGCGTCGAGTCCGAATAGCCGCAGCAAAAGTCCGCTCGGCTATGTCTGGCAGGCGCTGTGCTTGAACAAGTCGCTGCTGCGCGCCGGCATGCCGCGGCTGAACGTCTTCACGAACGCGGCGGATCGAATCGCGGCGCTGTTGGCCCGCGTGCCTGCCGACGTGCGCCCCAACGTGCACGCGTTGAACGCGACGAGCATCGATCTGCCGAAGAGCACGCCGTTTTACGCGGCGCATTTCAAGCTCGATTTGCTGAGCCAGGCAAGCGAACGGTTGCCGGACGATGCGCTGCTTTTGTTGCTCGATACGGACATGGTGGCGCTGCGCCCGCTCGACGCCGACGTGATCCGGCGCAGCAAGCAGCTCGGCGTGGGCGCGTTCGATATCTCCGATCAGGTGTTTCCCGCGTATGGCAGCGCGCGCGTGATTGCGGATCTCGAGATCGTCGCGGGGCGGCGATTGAATAATCCGCGCTGGTACGGCGGCGAGTTTCTACTGGCGACGCCCGCGTTTTTGAAGCGGCTCGTGGCGCGCGGCAAGGAGTATTTCTACCATTACACCGCCGAGATTGCGCATTTGAATCATCACGGCGACGAGGCGTTTGTGTCGGCGGCGCTCAACGTGCTGGCCGACGAAGGGCAGCCGATTCTCGACGTGGGCGCTTATCAGTCGGTCGGACGCCACTGGTCGGGCAACACGCACCGCAATCTCTCCTGGTACAAGCACTGCGCGTTCATCCATCTGCCCGGCAACAAGCCGCTCGTGGAGCGCGAAGCACAATACGCCGAGTTTGATGCCGCGCGCTTTTGGCGCTCCGTCGCGCTCGCGCACAAGGTCGGCTTGATTCGCTGCGTGGTGAAGTCGCTGCTGCCGCGGAAGTCGCTGCTGCCGCGCGTGCCGCGCTCCGGCGAAGACAATCAGGAGCCCTCGGGGTCGCCGCCCTCGGGGTCGCCGAAGAGGCTGTGAATATTCTTCTTGGTGTCTTCCGAGAGGTTGTATTCGGCCTGCACCGCGTCGAGCACCTCGGCGATCACGCGCTCGTAGCCGATCGCGTTGCCGAAGTGCTTCATCGTCCAATTGCAGCCGGTTTTGTCCGGGTCCTGTATTTGCGGGCGAGGCACGCGGATCTTTACGCCGTCTTCGACGACTTCGTGAATGCGATGGATGCGTCGGCTCACTTCGTCCTGCAGCCGCGATGCGTTGAGCGTCTTGCGGATCACGACTCTCTCCTGCGCTTGGCATAAGGGTGGAAATCGTAGCATGAGGGGGACCGCGGGCTCATCTTCGGCCAGAACGCCGCCGCGAGTCTCGAAGGATTGCCCATTGGCTGCCTTGATGCGGGATTGGCTTGCCATCGCCATTCGGTGAAATCTATCAACGGTTATTTATCTATGGCTGGATAGCAGGTTTGTTGCGTCGCCGTTAATCCAGCCGCCCGTCATTCATCTCAAACCAAGTTGGAAAATCGTTGTCGTCAAATGCCGCGGATCTGCGCCGCCGATAATGTTGGGTGAATCTTCCGGGTAGGTTTTTTGCGTGTATCGCCGGCGGTCATCTAATTTTCTTAACAGCACGGCGTATTTTTTCAATGACCTTTGATAATGGCCTGCCAATCGATCCGAGTCACTCGAATGATGGCCCGCGAACCGATCTGAGCCACTCCAAAATACTCTGAATCTTCCTGAAATCCTTGTGCGGCGGCTTAAGGCGCGGGGGTGCGCATTGTCTGGCTTGCCTGAGGGGAAACCGCCACCAGGCCGCCATCCCAAAAGGCCTTCCTGCCCATCTCATATTAATTCTGATCTGTTGATGAATATTGGATGGTGGGGCTCGGGGCTTATCTCCATAATGCACTTCGACAGCGGAAATGCGTTGAGGTGAATCAAAGATGGTTTTAATACTGGCCTATTTGAAGATTTTCTCTATTTATAAAAAGTGTTTGGCGATGATTTCGCGGCGGGCTGGAGATTGAGATGCATCCTGAACTCGGAGTGCAAATCTTCAGGGCGGCGAAAACCCTTCATTCAACCCGCTACTGAATAAAGGTACGAGATGGTGATTCTCGACAGCCTGGACACCAGCGGCTCGAAGAAGTGAACCCCCTACCAAGGAAGCGAACATGAACACCGTGGGTTACCAAAGCTATCACGCAGCGAACCTCGAAGCGCAGATCGCTAGCGCTTCGCCGGTGCAGCTCGTGCACCTGCTGACGACCGGCCTCATCGAAGAGCTGGCGCGGGCGCGGGCGCACATCGTCGCCTGCCGCGACGAAGCGAAGGGCCAAAGCATCAACAAGTGCATCGACATGCTCAACGGCCTCGCGAGCGCGCTCGATTTCGACGCGAGCGGCGCGGTCGTCGCCAATCTCGCGCGTCTCTACGACTACTGCGCGCGGCGTTTGAACGAAGCCGGGATTGCGCCGGATGTCGAGCCGCTCGACGAAGTCGTGCGCCTCATGACGACGCTCGACGACGCATACCCATCGGGCACGGATCACAACGACGCAGAGGCATGAAAGTGGGCTACGCAGCGCTAAAACAACCGGAAATAAACGAGGCGGCTGAACAAGAGTGGGTCATGAAATATGTGCCGCTCGTCAAGCGTGTCGTTTCGCAGTTGAGCACGCAGATCGGCGGCATCAGTGAACGCGAGGATCTCGAGCAGATCGGCCTGGTCGGCCTGCTGCAGGCGATTCGCCGCTATGGCGTGCCCGACGAGAAGTTCTGCGGCTACGCGTGGTCGCGCGTGCGCGGCGAGATTCTCGACGAATTGCGGCGCCAGGACTGGCGGCCGCGTTCGGTTCGGCGCGAGGCGCACCGCCTGCGCGACATGACGCGCACGCTCACGCGCGAGTACGGCCGCGAGCCGACCGAGAAGGAAATGTGCATCGCGCTCGGCGTGACCCTCGATGAATACCAGGCGAGCGCCGCGGCCAATCGCGCGGAATCGCTCGTGAGCTTCGACGAGCTGCAGGAGGACGCCTTGCGCGACGAGAACAGCCCGGAGCACCAGATTTCGATCCGCTCCAGCCTGGAGCGTGCATTGATCGCGCTCGACGAGCGCGAGCAGCGCGTCGTGCAGCTCTCGTTCGAGTACGACCTGAGCCTGAAGGAAATCGCGGCCGTGATCGATTTGACCGAAGCGCGCGTGTGCCAGATCCGCCGCGGCGCGCTCAAGAAGATGAAGGACGTATTGGTGGACGCATGAGCGTTCGTTGAGAAACCAGGAAGCCATCATGCGAGTGACATTCAAACGCGATGCCCGCGATATTGCGCTGGTAAACGGCGTCGCGCCGGTTCGCGCGGTCGATGCGAAGAGCGAGCACGAGGACAAACGGCAGGCTCCGAACCAGGCGGCCGCCGTCGGCGAGCGCAGCGCGTCGCGCAACAAAGCGCGGCCGGCGGGCGCGTTCAACGCCGAGCGCGTCGCCGAATTGCGCGCGGCGCTGGCCGAAGGCCGCATCGAATTCGATCCCGCAAAGCTGGCCGCGCTGATTCAGCGCTATTACGGGAGCAAGAAATGACTCGCAGCGCTGCCTTGAAGAACCTGATCGTGAGCCTGCGCCGCGACCATGCGAAGTACGAAGCGTTGAACGCGCTGCTCGAAAAGCAGTTTTCCGCCGCTTTGCAGCACGACGCCGTCGAGCTGAGCCGGATCGGCGCCGAAATCCTCGAGCTGGCCGAGGTGCTCAGCAAGAGTATGAAGGAGCGCCGGGCGCTCGCCCGCGCGGTCGCCGCTAGCGAGTGCCCGGCCAGCATCGATTCGCTGGTCGCGCTCTTGAAGGGGGCGCCGCGCGAGGTGCTGGAGCGCGAATGGCGGCGGCTCGTCGCGGGCGCCGCCGAATGCAAGCGGCTCAACACGCGCAACGCCTCCGTGGTGATGGCGCGGTTCGAAGCGATCCAGCGCGTGCTGAGCGCGAAGGACGATCTCTTTGTCCCGCACTGAACGGCTGCATGGATGCTGAACAACCGCGTTCGCGGCGCAGGATGCGGCATCGCGGACTTTATCGTGCATCAAATGACGCCGAGCCTCGCGTCGCAGAACTCCCGGAAAGGCTTAACGAAAGCCTGGGTGCTGTCGCTTATCGGTTGCGCGCGATCCATGAATTTCGCAACAGGCAGGCCATGTCATGTCAAACCGGAGCTAGTTTTAGGATGAACACAGCATTCGATACCAAAGGCGAAGCGTGGCAACACGCGCACGAAAATCTAACCGGTAGTTTCCCGTGTCCCGACGTGTCGGCGCATGAGCCGTCGGTTCCGCAGGGCGACGTGACGGATCGCGAATGGGAGATTGCGCGCGCGATGCTGCCGGAGTCGGGGCCGTACCGCGGCTGCGGCCGCCCGCTTTCCGACACGCGCGCCGTGCTGAACGGCGTGCTGTGGATCATGCGCAGTGGCGAAGGGTGGTCCAGGCTGCCGGTGCGGTATCCGCCTTTTCAAACGTGCCACCGGCGTTATCAGCGCTGGCAGCAGGATGGCTCGCTGCGGCCGCTGATCGAGCGCTTGTACGGCGAGTACGGGCTCGCGCTCTATCTGGGTCTTGCGAACCGCTCGCGGCGTCGGGGCA
>DATGHJ010000156.1:0-3454 GCA_035308085.1 Trinickia sp.
TGACCGTGCGCATGGCGCCCTCTGCGCGCATCGCGTCGACCAGATCGCCGAGCTCCTGGGGCAACGCCGCCAGCACCCCCAAGGGCTTGTTTCCCGCCTGCTCCGCCACCATCACCGCCTCGTTCATTCCACCGCCTGCAATTTAGCCACGGCCAGCGCGAGCCACTTTTCGCCGTGCCGCTTGAACCTGACTTGCGCACGCGCATCGGCGCCGCTGCCTTCGAGCGCCGTCACCGTGCCCTCTCCGAATTTCGTGTGAAACACCGCCTGACCGACCTTGAAGCCTGTGTCAGCGGCACGCTGCGTATTGGCAAACGCGGGTAGCGGCGCTTGCTCGAGTGCGCCGCCCGAGTAGCCCTCCTGACGATCGGGACGCGAGAACCAGTCGCGGCCCCAGCCGGCGTTGTCCGAGCGGCCGCCCCAGCGCGCACCCGCCTCGACTTTCGGCGTGAGCCACTTGAGCGTCTCCTGCGGCAGCTCGTCGAAAAAACGCGAGCGGATGTTGTAGCGCGTCTGGCCGTGCAGCAGCCGGCTCTGCGCAAACGACAGATAAAGCCGCTCTTTCGCCCGCGTGATCGCAACGTACATGAGCCGCCGCTCTTCCTCGAGCCCGTCTTGTTCGAGCGCGCTGTTCTCGTGCGGGAACAGCCCCTCTTCCAGCCCGGTAATGAAGACCGCCGTGAACTCGAGCCCCTTCGCCGCGTGCACCGTCATCAGTTGCACGGCGTCCTGGCCCGCTTGCGCCTGGTTGTCGCCCGCTTCGAGCGAGGCGTGCGACAGAAAGCCCGCGAGCGGCGTCATCGTGTCGGGGTTCTGCGCGGGGTCCGTGATGGCGGCCGGATCGAGCACCACGGCGGACGGATCGCCCGGCACCGCCGCGATCTCGGGCGCCGTGGTGGCGCCGGGCCGCAGTGGGATCGAGCGCGCCGGTGTGTCGAGCCCATAGCCCTCTTCGCTGACGAACGCGGTGGCCGCGTTGACGAGTTCCTGCAAGTTCTCGAGGCGGTCCTGGCCTTCGCGCTCGTTCTGATAGAACTCGGCGAGACCGCTCGCGCGCACGACGTACTCGACCGTCTCCGGCAGGCTCATCTGCTGCGTCTCGGCGCGCATCTTCGCGACCATGTTCGCGAACGCGCCGAGGCTCGAACCCGCCTTGCCGGTCACGTACGGAATCGCCGCGGCCATCGAGCAGTTGTAGAGACGCGCCGCGTCCGCGAGCTGTTCGATCGAGCGCGCGCCGATGCCGCGCGCCGGGAAGTTGACGACGCGCGCGAACGCGGTGTCGTCGTTCGGGTTGTCGATGAGGCGCAGATACGCGAGTGCGTGCTTGATTTCCTGGCGCTCGAAAAAGCGCAGGCCGCCATATACGCGGTACGCGATGCCCGCATTGACGAGCGTGTGCTCGATCGTGCGCGACTGCGCGTTGCTGCGATAGAGCACCGCGACCTCGCCGCGTGCGAGCCCCGTGTTGATCAGGGCCTTGATCTCCTCGACGATCCAGGCGGCCTCCTGCGAATCGGTAGCCGCCTCGTAGACGCGCACCGGCTCGCCGTGGCCCGCATCGGTGCGCAGGTTCTTGCCGAGCCGCCGCGAATTGTTGGCGATGAGCTGGTTGGCCGCGTCGAGGATATGGCCGTGCGAGCGGTAGTTCTGCTCGAGCTTGATCAGGTGCCGCACTTTGAATTCGTGCTCGAAGTCGCGCATGTTGCCGACGTTCGCACCGCGAAACGCATAGATCGATTGATCGTCGTCGCCGACCGCGAAGATCGCGTTCGGGTTGGCGTCCGTTTCGCCCGCGAGCAGCTTGAGCCACGCGTACTGGAGCTTGTTGGTGTCCTGGAACTCGTCGACGAGGATGTGCCGGAAGCGCGCCTGGTAATGCGCGCGCAGCGGCGGGTTGTGCGCGAGCAGTTCGTAGCAGCGCAACAACAGCTCCGGGAAGTCGACGACGCCTTCGCGCTGGCACTGCTGCTCGTACGCCTGGTAGAGCTCGACGAACTTGAGATTGAAGCTGTCGGACGCATCGACGTGCGCCGGCCGCAGCCCCTGCTCCTTCGCGTTGTTGATGAAGTACTGGAGGTTTTTCGGCGGATATTTCTCGTCGTCGACGTTCAGGCCCTTCATCAGACGCTTGATCGCGGACAGTTGATCCGCGGTATCGAGAATCTGGAACGTGGCGGGCAGCCCCGCGTCGCGGTGATGCGCGCGCAGCATCCGGTTGCACAGGCCGTGGAAGGTGCCGATCCACATGCCGCGCGTGTCGATCGGCAGCAGCGCCGACAGACGCGCCATCATCTCGCGTGCGGCCTTGTTCGTGAAGGTGACGGCGAGCACCGTGGCGGGCGACGCGAGCCCATGCTGGATCAGCCACGCGATGCGCGTGATCAGCACGCGCGTCTTGCCGCTGCCGGCCCCGGCCAGGATCAGCGCGGGTTCGTTCGGCAGCGTGACGGCGGCGTGTTGTTCGGGATTCAGATTCGCAAGCAGTTCGGGCATGTGAGGGCGGGTAAAGGCAAGCAAGGCGGCCAAAACGGCGCGCGTCGAGTGCGTGTGGCGGCGAGTCGGACATTATAAGTCCGAGGCGGCCGGCGCTACCCGCACCGTTCGATCGCTTGCGCGCCCGTCTCGCCGCAGCGAGCCACGCCGCCTCTCGCGGCCCTCCGGCCCCATCGACCCTTTATAATCGAACGTTTCGACGTATCTTTTCACGCATTTTTCGGCAGATTCCCCACCATGAGCGACACCACGCTTGCGAAGAGTTTCGAACCCCAGACCATCGAGGCCCATTGGGGCCCGGAATGGGAAAAACGCGGCTACGCTGCACCAGCCTTCGTGGCCGGCGCCAAGGACTTCTCGATCCAGCTGCCGCCGCCGAACGTCACAGGCACGCTGCACATGGGCCACGCGTTCAACCAGACGATCATGGACGGTTTGACGCGCTATCACCGCATGCTCGGCGAGAACACGATGTGGCTGCCCGGCACCGATCACGCGGGCATCGCCACACAGATCGTCGTCGAGCGCCAGCTCGATGGAGAAGGCGTGTCGCGCCACGATCTCGGCCGCGAGAAATTCGTCGAGCGCGTGTGGCAATGGAAACAGCAGTCGGGCTCGACGATCACAGGCCAGGTGCGACGCCTCGGCGCGTCGATCGACTGGTCGCGCGAATACTTCACGATGGACGACAAGATGTCGGCCGCCGTGCGCGACGTGTTCGTCACGCTGTACAAGCAAGGGCTCATCTATCGCGGCAAGCGCCTCGTGAACTGGGACCCGGTGCTCGGCACCGCCGTGTCGGACCTCGAAGTGGTGAGCGAGGAAGAAAACGGCAGCCTGTGGCACATCCAGTATCCGCTGCCGAAAGGCTCAGATGCAGGCTCGGGACATCTGACGGTTGCAACCACGCGTCCCGAAACCATGCTCGGCGACGTCGCCGTGATGGTACATCCCGAAG
>DATGHJ010000157.1:0-12166 GCA_035308085.1 Trinickia sp.
GACATCGACAATGCAGCTTTCGATCGTCGTCGTGCGCGGATCCTGCGCTTCACCTTGTTGCTGCACGCGATACAACTGCGCGCGCAGCCGGGTCAGCGGCGTGCGCAGGTCGTGCGCGATCGCGTCGGACACGCCCTTGACCTCGCCGAGCAGATGTTCGATGCGGTCGAGCATGCGGTTGACGATGTGCGCGAGCATGTCGAGCTCGTCGCGCCCGCCCACCGGCAGCCGCTGCCCGAGATCGCCTTGCGCGATGCGCTGCGTGACGCGGCGAATCTCCTTCGCGCGCTGCATCTGCCGCAGGCTTAACGCAAGACCGCCCGCGACACCCGCCGCCAAGCACAGCAGCCCGCCCGCGATCAGCGCATTGATGATGGTTTCGCGAATCCGCAGGATATGCGTGAGATCGCGCGCGATGACGAGCGTGTTGCCGTCCTTGCGCTTTTGCGCCATCGCACGCACGACGGGCGCCTCGCTGTTGCCTTCGATCGGCAGCGTATGGTTCAGCGTCACGCCCTCGCGCGTCGCCGGCACGCCGGGCGGCAGCGCCACCACGTCACCCGCGAGATGCGAACCGTCCGGCGCGAAAAGGCCATAGTAGTTCGAATGCATCCGCTCGCGTTCGAGCCGGCGGTGAATCGCCTCGTTGATCTGATTGTCGGGTAGCGAGTCGAAGTAAATGAGCTGCCAATCCATCACGACGTCGGTCTCGCGTTCCATGTCGCCGGTCACAGTCCAGCCGATGAAGCCGAGCAGCAGCATCACCGAAAACGAAAAGATGACCGCGTAGACGGACAGGAGCCGAAAGGTGGTCGAATGCCAACGGCCGCCCAGTTCGGCGGGCGGCGTGGTTGCAGTGATTTCCGTCAACTTGTTGCGCTCACGCGAGGATATAGCCTGATCCGCGCACCGTCTGGATCATCGGCGTCCCGCCCGGCGGATCGATTTTCTTGCGCAGCCTGCCCATGTGAACATCGATGAGATTCGTGCCCGGGTCGAAGTGATAGCCCCATACCGCCTCGAACAGCATCGTGCGCGTGATGGTCTGCCCCGCGTGACGCATCATGAATTCGAGCACGCGATATTCGGTGGGCAGCAGCGCGATTTCTTCGCCGTCGCGCTGGACTTTACGCGAGATCAGGTCGAGCTCGAGCGGCCCGACGCGCAGCGTGGATTCGAATTGCGCAGCGGGAGCCTGGCGGCGGCGCAGCAGCACTTCAAGCCGCGCGGTCATTTCCTCGGGATCGAACGGCTTGGTCAGGTAATCGTCGCCGCCGGCGCGCAGGCCGCGCACGCGTTCGTCGACGTCGCCGAGCGCGCTCAACATCAATACGGGAGTTTGGATGCCGATGCTGCGCATCGTGGTGAGTATCGTCAGGCCGTCGACGCCGGGCAGCATGCGATCGAGCGTGATGACGTCGTATTCGTCGCTCATCGCGCGCGCCATGCCGTCACGGCCGTTCGCAACCCAGTCGACAGTGAAGCCACGACTTTTCAATTCACCGACGATATCGTTCGCGGTGATTTCGTCGTCTTCGATCGTGAGGACTCTCGACATGATCAGGCCGAGCGCCCCGGCATGCGGATTTACCGGGCGCAACAGGTTATCAGCAGGGGGACATGATGCCATATTTGGCTCGAACGATCAGCTTGTGGCTGGGCGGGTCAGCGGGGAATCTCGGCAGACGACGTGCATTGCCGCAATGCAGACTACCCGTGGATCGCTAAACGCCGAATTTCCGCATCATTAAAAAAAATTTAATTTTCGCGGCAGCGTGTGTGCTGTGCCCTATTCGGCAGGGCTTCGATTAAACATCCTTCATTTGCATGACAGCGTTTCGGCAGCGGGGCTCGCTTATCGTGAGCTTGCCGCCGGATGCCGCGTCCACTGGCGGATTCACTCCGGCAAGACGCGAAATGAAGGATGGAGTACGAACATGAGATCGACCCCGACTGCGATCGCGCTTTTGACGCTGTCGCTCGTCAGCGCTTGCGCAATGGCGGCGCCGCTTACGCCGCACGAATGCAACAGTTACCCGTTCAAACGCGCTTCCGGTGAAGTCACGCACGCGCAGTTGATACGCGAGCTTGGCGAGCTGGAGTCGGTCGGGTACGACCCGACTGCCGACGACCCCGATTACCCCGCGAACCTCCAACATGCGCAGCAGGCGCTGCAAGCCAAATATCAGAAGGATTGCGTGCCCGATGCCGTCACTACGTCGACTACCGCGCGTGCGCCGGTGCCGGCCCATGCGGGCTGACGACGCCTTCGCGCGCGTGCTGAATCGCTTCGACAAGCGTCGCGTAATCGCCGATATGGTTCGCGAGCAGCAGGATCAGCTGCGCGTTGGCTGACTGGCTCGCGGCATCGTCGAGATCGCGATGCATGTCGAGCAGCGCCTCGTAGAAGTCATCGGGGCGCGTCAGATTGGGTTGCGTATTCAGTGCCATGGTTGTCTCCCGTTTTTTCGCCGAGGCTGCGCGCCGCTCAGGCAACGCCTCGCACGCCCAGTGCGCGCCTTAACGCCGCTTCGAGATCGCCCGGCTCCGCGTGCCGCCAACGCGCGCAAACGTGCTGATCGGGACGAATCAGGTAAAGCGTGCCCGGGCGCGCGTCATAGCGCTGCGCCGCGCTGCCTTGCGTATCTTCGAGCAGCGCGACATCGGCAAGCGCCGCGCCTGCTCGGTTATAGGCGTCGAGCGGTCCGGCGCTGACGACGATTCGCCTCACCGGCAGCGCCGCGTCGCGCAACGCGCTCAAAACGGCAACGCTCGCGGCGTCGACGCCTTCTGCCCCGCAAAACACCAGCGCGGTGAACTCGCCGCCCAGTTGCGAGAGCAACCAATCGTCCTCGCCGCCGCGTCGCACGGGCGCATCGACGCACGCCGCGCCCGGCACCATCTGCCCCTCGAAGCGATCGCGATCGGGCGTATTGAGCGTCGATTCGCTGAGCACCGCCGGCACCGACAAACGGCCCGTATTCACCAGTTGCCGCGCAAACGGATGATGTTTCGCGAGCTTGAGCACAGCGTCGCGAAACACGCGCGAGACCGGCGTCTTCGGTGTGATGAAATCAGTCGAGCGCGACGAATTGCGGATGTTCTCGTCGGCCGCGTATTCGCGCTCGCTCGCATAGGTGTCGAGCAGAGCGTCCGGCGCGCGGCCGCCGAGCACCATGCAGAGCTTCCACGCGAGGTTTTCCGCGTCCTGTATCCCGCCATTCGCACCGCGCGCGCCGAACGGCGAGACGCCATGCGCGGAATCGCCGGCGAACAGCACGTTGCCGTGGCGAAAGCTTTCCATCCGCACGCAAGCAAACGTATAGACGCTCACCCACTCCAGCTCGAATTCGACATCGGGACCGAGCAGCGCGCGCACACGTGGAATGATCCGCTCGGGCGTTTTCTCGAGCACCGGGTCGGCGTCCCAGCCGAGCTGGAAATCGATGCGCCAGACGTTGTCGGGCTGGCGATGCAGCAGCACCGATTGATTCGGATGAAACGGCGGATCGAACCAAAACCAGCGCTCGCTCGGGAAATCCGCTTTCATCTTCACGTCGGCGATCAGGAAGCGGTCTTTGAAAATCCGCCCTTTGCTGTCGAGCCCGAGCAGCGCGCGCAACGGGCTTCTCGAACCGTCGGCGGCCACGACGTAACGGCCGCGCAAATCGTATGAACCATCGGGCGTTTGCACGGTGAGCGTGACGAACGCGCCGTCGTCGCCGTCTTCCTGGCGCATGCCCGTGACCTTGCTCTTCCAGCGGATCTCCAGATTCGGCAGCTCCTGCGCGCGTTCGACGAGAAAACCCTCGACGTAGTACTGCTGCAAGTTGATGAACGCCGGCCGGCGATGCCCGCTCTCGGGCAGCAAGTCGAACGTGTACACGTGCTCGTCCTCTACGAACACCTTGCCGACGTGCCAGCGCACGCCCTTCTCGACCATGCGCTCGCCGCAGCCGAGACGGTCGAAGATATCGAGCGAGCGCTTCGAAAAGCAGATCGCGCGCGAGCCCGTGGACAGCGTGCAATCGTCGTCGACGAGCACCACCGGCACGCCGCGCTGCGCCACGTCGATGGCGGCGGCAAGGCCCACGGGCCCGGCCCCGACCACGATCACCGGATGCAGCGGCGCCTCCTTGCCTTCCTGCTCCGCGCAGCGCCCGTAATCGAACGACATGGTCTGGTAGTTGATGCTCATGCCTTGTCTCCGTCCAACGTCTCCAGTTCTCGCCTGCCCTACGCTTGCCGCACTCAGTCCTGCAACGCCGCCCACATATCCTTGTCGCGCTCGGCGGTCCAGATGCGCGGATGCGTAATGCCGCTCGCTTCGTCAAACGCGCGCGACACGTCGAACGGCAGGCAATGCTCGTAGATGAAGACGTGGCCGAACTTCGGGTCCATCGCTTCGCGCGCGAGCGCCATCGCGGCCTTCAAATCGAGCTTGCGCTCGACCGCCTTGCGGCCTTGCGCGAGCAGCGTCGTGACGAAATCCTTCGTGTAGTCGAGGCCCTTGTTCACTTCGGCCGGATTCAAGAGCGCCGGGCCGCGTCCCGGCACGAGCTTGTCGGCGTTGAGCGCGCGCAGCGCTTCGAGCGTGGCGGGCCATTGCTCGAGCTGCGCGTCGCCGCAGTAGCACGCGGCGTCGTATTCGACGAGGTCGCCCGAGAACAGCACCTTCTGCGACGGCAGCCACACCACCGTATCGCCCTTCGTGTGGCCCGAGCCCAGATGCGCGATCTTCACTTCGAGCTTGCCGAGCCACAGCGTGATTTCCTTTTCGAACACGAGCGTGGGCCAGGTGAGGCCCGGCACCGTTTCGACGCCCGCGAAAAGACGCGGGAAGCGCTCGATTTCCGACTTCATGTCGGCCTCGCCGCGCTCGACGATCATCTCGTACGTGCCGCGGCTCGCGATCACCTGCTGCGCGCCTTCGGCGAAATACGCCGACGCGCCGAGCACGCGCACCGCGTGGTAGTGCGAGAGCACGACGTATTTGATCGGCTTGTCGGTGACAGCGCGGATCTTCGCGATCAGGTCTTGCGCCATCGCGGGCGTCGCGGTGGTATCGACGATCAGCACGCCGTCGTCGCCGATGATGACGCCCGAGTTCGGATCGCCTTCGGCCGTGTACGCGTACGCGTTCTCCGAGAGTTGCGTGAACGTGATTTTTTTTGCTTCGAGATCGGCCTGAGATGCGAATGCCTTCGCCATGGTTGTCTCCGTCAAAAGGTTGGACCGACGGCGGCGGGACACTCGGCACGCGGGCTGCGCGTGGATTGGGGAACGGCAGGTGTCTCGCCCCGTTTTCAAGTATGCGGCTGCCATGCCGGGGTGGAGTCAATCTTGGGGGCGATCGAGTTATTTGTCAATAGCAAAACACATTGCTATTTGCTAATATTATGTGACACGGGACGACGGCTCCGCGGCAACGCGGTAGAGAGGCCCGTCCCAAACGTGAGTTGATCGCGAGTTGATCGATTACACTCGCCGTTTTTTAACCAGGTGCTCTAGCGTATGAAGAATTCGGCAGCAGGCGATGCCGGTGGCGCGCAGAAGGAGAAGGCGCAGCGCGGCGTGCAGAGCGCCGAAGTTGGCGGCCGCCTGTTGCGCGCGCTCGCCCGCGCTCGCGAGCCGCTTGCGCTGACGGATCTTGCCGAAAGCGCCGAACTCGCGCCGGCCCAAGCGCATACCTATCTCGTGAGCCTCACGCGCCTGGGGCTCATCAAGCGCGACGAGCTGTCGGGCCGCTACGAGCCGGGGCCGCTGTCGCTGCGCCTGGGCCTCCTGCATCTCGAGCATCAGCCGGTCTACCGCGCGGCCATTCCGTATGCGGCGGCGCTCGCCGACGCGATCGGCCATCCGGTCGCGATCTGCATCGCCGGGCCTCGAGGCCCGACCATCGTGCGCTACGAGCGCTCGGGATTTCCACTGCACGTGAACTTGCATGTCGGCACCGTCATGTCGCTCACGAAAACGGCTACGGGACGCGTCTTCTGTGCGTTCCTTCCCGCCGAGCGCGTGCAAGCCATGTGGGCGACGCAGACCAAGCGCGCGCTCGACGCATTTGCGTCAGCCGACGAACAGCGCGCCTTCGAAGCGACGCTCGGCGAGATCCGCAAGCGCGGCATCGAACGCGCGGTCGATGCGCCGAGCCCCGGCATCAGCAGCCTGAGCGTGCCCGTGCTCGACGCGCACGGCGGGCTTGGCGCGGCGCTGACCGTCATCGGCTCGTCGGGCGCGCTCGACGTCGGTTTCAACGGCGCGATCGCCCGCGCGCTGCGCGCGTCAAGCGATGCGATCGGCCGCGAACTCGCGTCCGCGTCCTGACGCTGCTTCGACGCCTTGATCGACTGACTCACGCGATGCCATCCAAACCATCCTCTTCAGCCGCCCCGCGCAAGCGCGATGAATCCGCGTCCGACGCGAAGCCGCAACGCGGCATCAATTCGCTCGACACGACGGGCGAATTGCTTGTCGCGCTCGTGGGCGCGGGCGAGCGTTTGTCGCTGCGCGATCTCTGCGCTGCCGCGAACATGCCGCCCGCGAAGGCGTTTCCGCATCTCGTCAGCCTGCTGAAGATCGGCTTGCTGAGCCGCGACGACAACGGCTATTTCGAAGCGGGGCCGCTTGCCTTGGAATTGGGCTTGATCGCCTTGCAGCGGCTGTCGCCGACGCGCGAGGCGGAAGCCGAGATCATGGAGCTCGCATCGGCCACGGCGTTGAGCGTCGCGATGGCCGTGCTCGGGCCTCTTGGGCCCACGGTCGTGCGTCTCGAAGAATCGGCGACGCCGCAGCACGTGAGCTTGCGGGTCGGCACGGTGATGTCGCTCGTCAACACCGCGATCGGCAGAACCTACGCGGCGCATTTGAGCGCGGACGTTCTCGCGCCGCTCTTTGTGCAAGACGGTTTGCGACTCGCGGGCGCGGCGCCCGGAGAGATTTTCGAGGATGGCGCTGCCAGGAAGGGCGAGCTGCGCGCGCCGCTACAGCAACGCTTGGCGCAAATTCGCACCGACGGCATCGACACCGCATTAAGCAAGCCGGTGCCCGGCATCGATTCGCTCGCGGCTCCCGTGTTCGATCACACCGGCGAAATCTGCCTCGTGATCGCGCTGATGGGGTCGGCGGGCAGCTTCGATTGCGATCCGCGCGGCGAACCGGCGCAGCGCTTGCGCGAGGCGGTGCGGAGGTTGTCGCGCAGATTGGGATGGTGGCCGGATAAGAACGCGAGCTAACGCAACCGAAGGCGCAGGATACCGGCTATTCGAGCAACCGGCTCAACCCCTCGAACAACACATCCCCGCCCACGACCCGCCCGCCACGCGCGGTCTCGATGTGAATCGAAAGCGTCACACACAGATTCGTCGAACTCGACGACATATACGGCTCGCTCACCATGATCGTTCCCGGGTGAGCCAGCGCATTCCGGAAGTAAGCCCGCTTCGACCAATTGGCCCCGGCCGGACGCGATAGCAACGGAAACGTGACGCGCCGGCGCTTGCTGTGCGCTTCCGATTCGATGTTGTTGCCGACTTGCACGCCTTGCTCGTCGATCAGGAACACGCGCATCGACCATTCGAGCGCCAGGAAATGCACGGCGCTCTCGTCAAGACCGTGCCCATTGATGAACGCTTCGACCATCGTGCGAAAAGCGTGACGATAGGGCGTCAGCTCCTCCATGTCGGCGACCTGCGGAATCTTCCGCGCGTCCATGAAGCGGCGCGCGAGCGGCGCCGTCACCGGCAAAGCGCTGTGTTTGCCGCCGGACACGATTTCGGGGCGGCCAAAGTAATAGCCCTGCACGAAATCGGCGTCGCAGTCCATGCTCAAGAGCGCTTGCGCTTCTGTCTCGATGCCCTCCACCACGACGAACGTGCCGATGTCGTGCAGCAATTCGATGAGCCGCAGCAGGCTGCGCGCGTTCCGATAGCTGGTGACGGCCTTGCGGATCAGCTCGCCGTCGAGCTTCACGACGTCGGGACGCAGATCCCACACGCGCCCCAGGTTCGTGAGGCCGGCGCCGAAATCGTCGAGTGCGATCAGAAACCCCGCGAGACGCAGCCGCGCGACGGCATCCGCGAGGAAGGCCGCGGTGTCCTCGGGCGCCTCGAGAATCTCGATGACCACGCGCGATGGCGGAATCCGGCAAGCCAGGATGTCGTCGATGAGCCCCTGGCCGTGCACGGGGTGAACGAGCACATCCGGGTGCACATTGAGGAACAGCACACTGTCGCTGTCGCCCATGCCAAGAAAACGGTCGACATGGCAGCGCGCGCAGGCCCGCTCGAATTCGCCGCTCAAGGCGAGCCGCCGGGCCATGCCGAACGCGGCGACAGGCGAGCACGCCTCGCCGCGGTACGACGGGCGCAGCAACGCCTCGTAGCCCACTGGCGCCTGATGCGCCAACGAAAAGATCGGCTGGAACGCGCTCTCTATGGTCGGCAGGCTGGTGTTTTGCGCATCGCTCATGAAAGCGTTTTTTAATGAAGTCGATAAAGTGCGTGGCGCAATAGGCGCGTTGCTTGCCTAGTAGCAACACGCCGGTTCGTGTCTCACCCACCGGATAACGTCAAATCGATGCCGCGACTTGAAGGTTGCAAACTTACCTCGGACGAATTTATCGAGCAATTTTTCATAAGTAAGCAAGCCCTGAGTAAATAATTTCGGGAAAGCCCTGAATCCATTCAACTTTTCGCGCGCCGCGCCGATATCGGAGATTGAGAACTGCGCACCGGTCTCGCACGCATGCGAGCCGGGCCGGCACGGGGCCAGGCGGCGCAATGGCGGAACAGAACACTTCGATGGCAGATCATCATTCGATCGACGAACGCACCAACTTGACGAGTTCGAACAAGTTCGAACTGCTGCTGTTCCGCCTGGGCAGCGTTGCCGATAGCGATGAACACGAGCTCTACGGCATCAACGTCTTCAAGGTCCGCGAGATCATGACGATGCCGGCCGTCACGCCGATCGCCGGCGCCTCGGACCACATGATCGGCGCGGTCGATATCCGCGGCCAGATCATTCCCGTCATCGACCTGCCGAAGCTCCTGGGCTGCAACCCGACGCGCGGCCGCAACATCCTGCTCGTCACCGAGTTCGCGCGCTCGACACAAGGGTTCGCCGTCGAAGAAGTCGACGATATCGTGCGGCTCGAATGGAACCAGGTGCTCGCGGCCGAAGGCGCGGCGACGGGCGGCAACTCGGTCACGAGCATCGCGCGCATCGACGGCAACACCGGCGACTCGCGCCTCGCGCAGGTAGTCGACGTCGAGCAGGTGCTGCGCGACGTGTTCCCGGCGCAGCATCCGAGCGTCGAGCCGAAGGACGTCGGCGCGGCGATCCGCCTGCGGCCCGGCACGAAGATTCTCGCCGCCGACGATTCCGGTTTCGCGCGCAAGCTGATCGAGCAGAGCCTGAGCGCGATCGGCGCGGATCACCTGATGGCGAAGACCGGGCAGGAAGCCTGGGACATGCTCGATAAGATCGCCCGCGAGGCGCAGGCCCAGGGCCTGCGCGCCCGCGACAAGGTCGCGCTCGTGCTGACGGACCTCGAAATGCCCGAGATGGACGGCTTCATGCTGACCCGCCTCATCAAGAGCGACGAGCGCACGCGCGATATCCCGGTCGTCATTCATTCGTCGCTGACGGGCGCGGCGAACGAAGCGCACGTGCGCAACGCCGGCGCAACCGGCTATGTGGCGAAATTCGCGGCGGGCGATCTGGCCGCCGCCATCCGGCAGGCGCTGGTTTCCTGACCTGACTTTTTCTCTGTCGCGCGGCTTCGCTTCCATTCCGGGGGCATGCCGCGTTTTTTTATTGGATCGCCGGCCAAGCCTTTTGACAGGCATCAGCGAACAACGGCATTCATCTGCCAGCAACCCTGCTGCATCATGCTCAGTTCAGGTAGCATCTAGACCTCTTGAAGCGTAGAGGCCGAGCCATGAGCACACTTTCCCCCCAGAAACTGCACGCGTCGATACGCAGGGAAGCATCGTGGGGCCTTCGCGCATTCAAGCAATTCGGCGCGGACCGCTGCGCCGCGATGGCGGCCAGCATCGCGTTTTACTCCGCGTTCTCGCTCGCGCCGATGCTCGTGATGGTGATCGCGGTCGCGGGCTGGTTCTTCGGCGACGACGCCGCGCGCGGGCAGATCTTCAGCCACGTCCACGGGCTGCTCGGCAACGACGCCGCCGCCGGTGTGCAGACCATCGTCCAGAACGCGCATCGCAGCGGCAGCGCGGGCGGCATCGCCGCGATCATTTCGTTTGCACTGCTTGCCGTCGGCGCGTCGGCGACATTCTCGTCGCTGAACACCGCGCTCAGCATCATCTGGCCCGCGACCAGTTCACGCACGTCGAGCGTCGTTGCGCTCGTCAAGGTGCGGCTCATTTCGTTCGGGCTCGTGCTCGGTGTCGCGTTTCTGCTGATCGTCTCGCTCGTGCTCGATACGGCCATCACGTTCATTGGCCAATGGCTGTGGGGCGACACGCCGTACATCGTGATCGGCAACTTGCTGCAGTTCGCTGTCGGCTTGCTGGTGCTCGCCATCGCGTTCGCCGCGCTGCTCAAGTTCCTGCCCGATGCGGCGATTGTCTGGCGTGATGCGTTCACGGGCGGCATCGTCGCTGCCGTGCTGTTCTCCGTCGGCAAGAAACTCTTTGCGCTGTACCTCGCCCACGCGGGCATGGCGAATTCATTCGGCGCCGCGGGGTCGCTCGCGGTGCTGTTGATGTGGCTGTACTTTTCGGCGGCGGTGCTGCTGCTCGGTGCGGAGTTCGCCTCGGCCCGCGGCCACCTGCACGATCCGCGCGGCGCCTGGGGGCTGCAGGACAACGACACGCCCACGGGCAGCCGGGCGATGCTGGCGTCGGCGCTGGCTGCTTCCACCGTGCCGGCGCGACCGCCTCAAGCCGCGGAAACGCCGGCTTCCGGCGCGGCGAGGTCGACTGGAGCGAGCGGCGCGCGCGCTGGCGACACCGCAATGTCCACAGCCGATGCCGCGGCGCTCACCGTCGCCCGGCCGAGCGCAGCCCGGCCGAACGCGGCCCGGCCGAACGTGGCCAAGCAGGCGCTGGCGTTGGGATGCAAGGTCGCGCGCGCCGAACGCCAGGCTACGCGCGCCACTGCGGCGACGCTGCTGGAAGCCGAGCGCCGCGCCGCCGCCGCCGACCGCTATGTGCGAAAGCACCCATGGCGGGCGGTAATGTTGGCCGCCGGAGCGGCGCTGTTTCTCACGTCGGTCGTCGGGCGCCGCAACGGCGAGACCTCACGCGCCGAGCGTTGACGCTAATCGACGGCGGCCGGGGGGCGCGTCGAACACATTGCGCCTGTTCTGTCCAGCGCTCCCGGCTTACCGGATTTGGCGGTGCATAAGCCGCATTTACGTGCAAGCCCTCCAAAATCAATCACACGAATTGAGTTTTCGCTGCACGTTTCTTACAAATAGATTAACTAACGCCCCCAAAAAGGTGGCGAGATGCGTCGTTAAAGCGAACTACCTCAACCGTCACAATTCATTATTTCGGTTGTCACAACAATCCATTTTCTTCCTTATATATCAGCCACTTAAACACATGTTTCATTTTCGAGACAGTCATTTTTTCCAGTTCTAAGCGGCCACACCATTGAGCTATTCTCCCCTCCGCAACAAATAAATTATTCATTCGCCTGGAGAAATAATGAAAAAAATCGCATTGTCGACCCTCTCGCTGGCAGTGCTCGGCGCCGCTGGCGCAGCGCACGCTCAAAGCAGCGTCACGCTGTACGGGACGATCGATACGTCGCTGACTTATGTTCATAACGCCGCGAAGAACTCGCAAGGCCAGAGCCAGAACCTGTGGGCGCTGGGCAACGCCAGCGACGGCGACCTGTCCGGCACGCGTTGGGGCTTGAAGGGCGCGGAAGACCTGGGCGGCGGCCTGAAGGCGATTTTCCAATTGGAAAACGGCTTTAACCCGAGCACCGGCCAACTGGGCCAAGGCGGCCGCGAGTTCGGCCGTCAAGCATTCGTCGGCCTTGACAGCGACAAGTTCGGCACGTTCACGCTGGGCCGCCAGTACGATCCGCTCGTCGACATGGTCCAAGGCATCACGAACGACAACTACTTCGGCAGCGTGTTCGCAACCGTCGGCGACGTCGACAACTACGACAACAGCTCGCGCAC
>DATGHJ010000158.1:0-3941 GCA_035308085.1 Trinickia sp.
CTGACCGATGCCATGCCGTTAGCGGCGGACCACGAATGACTCAACCCAACGAATCGAAGTCTGCTGCCACTGTGATGCTTGCCTCGCTGGCGTCGCGCGGCGTTGCCGTGCGCGCGTTCGAGCCGTCCGATATGGATGGGATCGCCGAGCTGGCGACGCTGCCCGGTGTGCGGCACGGCACGCTGCTGCCGCCGTTCATCTCGCCCGCGGTGGCGACCGAGCGCTTCAACAAGAGGGGCGATAGCGATGTCCGGCTGTGCGCGACGGTCGAGGGACGCCTCGTCGGCCAATTGGGCCTCATGGTGCAAAAGAAGCCGCGCCGCTCGCACTGCGCGATGCTCGGCATCATGGTTCACGACGACTACGTCGGACGCGGCGTCGGCACGGCGCTCGTGGCGGCGGCGATCGAATGCGCGGACCAGTCGCTCGGTTTGCGCCGCATCGGGCTGACCGCGTTCGCCGACAACGAGCCGGCCATCGCGCTCTATCGCAAGTTCGGCTTTGTCGTCGAGGGCCGCTCGCGCGGCTTCGCGATGCGCGCGGGCAAGCTCGTCGACGCGCTGCATATGGCGCGCCTCGCCGCTGCGCCGCCGTTCGCTCAAGAGTGAGGGCCTGCGCTTGCCATCATTCTTTATCGATCGCCCCGTCTTCGCCTGGATCGTTGCGCTCGCAATCATCGTGGCGGGCGCGCTCGCCGTGCCGCAATTGCCGGTCGCGCAGTATCCACGCCTGGCGCCGCCGCGCGTCATCATCAGCGCAACGTATCCGGGCGCGACCGTCGAGGAAGTCGACAACAACGTCGCGAGCCTGATCGAAGAAAGCCTCGACGGCGCCGACGGTCTCCAGTACTACGAGACGACGAGCGACAACCTCGGCGAGCTCGAAATCGACGTGACGTTCGCGCCGGGCACGAACCCGGACATCGCGATGGTCGATGTGCAGAACCGCATGAAGCAGATCGAATCGCGTCTGCCGCAGCAGGTCGTGCAGAACGGCATCAGCGTGTTCAAGGCCGCGAACACGTTCCTGATGCTGGTCACGCTGACGTCGACCGACGGCAAGCGCAATTCGACCGAGCTTTCCGATTACCTGAACCGCTATCTGCTCGGCGAGCTCAAGCGTGCGCCGGGCGTCGGTTCGGCGGAACTCTGGGACGCCGACGCCGCGATGCGCGTGTGGCTCGATCCGATGAAGCTGCGCGAATACAACCTCGCGCCCGCTGACGTCACCGCTGCGATCAAGTCGCAGAACGCGCCGGTCACGGCGGGCTCGCTCGGCGACGCGCCGTTCGTGCAAGGGCAAGGGATCAATGCGACCGTGAACGTGCGCGGGCAATTGCATACGGCGGACGAATTCGGCGCCATCGTGCTCAAAGCGCGCCCCGATGGGTCGACGGTCAGGCTGCGCGACGTGGCGCGCGTCGAAGCGGGCAGCGATAGCTACTCGTTCTGGTCGCGCCTGAACGGCAAATCGGCGGCGACGGTCGGCATCCAGCTCGCGCCGCACGGCAACGCGCTCGAGACCTCGAATGCGATTCGCGAGCGGATCGCGGAGGTGTCGAAGACGCTGCCGCCCGACATCACCGTCTCGATCCCGTTCGACGGCGCGCACTTCGTGCGTATCGCGATCACCGAAGTGCTCATTACGCTCATCGAAGCGATCGTGCTCGTGTTCTGCGTGATCTGGCTCTTCCTGCGCGATTTGCGCTACACGCTCGTGCCGACTGTCGTGATCCCGGTCGCGCTGATGGGCGCGTTCCTCGCGATGTACGCGGCCGGCTTGTCGATCAACGTGTTCACACTGTTCGGGCTCGTGCTCGCGATCGGCATTCTCGTCGACGATGCGATCGTGGTCGTCGAGAACATCGACCGCCTCATGCACGAGGAAGGTCTCGCGCCGCGCGACGCGACGCGCAAGGCGATGAAGCAGATCGGCGGCGCGATCGTCGGCGTGACGGCGGTGCTGACCGCGGTGTTCGTACCGATGGCGTTCTTTACCGGCAGCGTCGGCGGGATCTACCGGCAGTTCTCGATCGCGATGATCGCGGCGATTCTCGTGTCGGCGTTCATGGCGCTGTCGCTGACACCCGCGCTGTGCGCGAACTTGCTGAAGGCGCCGCAGCGCCGGACCGACGATGAGCTGAAAAGCGCGGGCTTCGGCGCGCGTCTCGGCGAGCGCTTCACGCATGGCGTCGAGCGCGCTTCGGGCGGCTATCGCGATCTGATCGCTCGCTTGCTGCGCCGCTCGGGCCGCGTGTTCGCGGTTCACCTCGCGCTCGTCGGCGCGTTGGTGCTGCTCTACATGCAATTGCCGAGCGGCTTCTTGCCGACCGAGGACAGCGGCCAGTTGCAGGTGATGGTGCAGATGCCGGCCGGCTCGACGCAGCAACGCACGTTCGATGCGGTCAAGGAAGTCGAAGCGGTGCTGCACAAGCAGGCGGCGGTCGCGAACGTGACGAGCGTGATCGGCTGGAGCTTCGAGGGCAGTGGACAGAATGTCGGCATGGCGTTCGTCGAGTTGAAGGACTGGGCCAAGCGCAACATCGACGCGATGACGCTGCGCGATAAATTGAACGACGCGTTCGCGAAGATCGACGACGGCGACGTCGTCGCGCAATTGCCGCCCGCTGTGCCGGGAATGGGCCGCTCGGAGGGCTTCATGTTCCATCTGGAAGACCGCGGCGGCATCGGCATGGATGCGCTCGAAAAAGCGCGCGAGCAACTGTTCGAGATGGCGAAGGACGACCCGATTCTCGCCGACATCCATTCGGAAACGCTGCCCGACGCGCCGCGCGTCGTGCTCGATGTCGATCGTGCGAAGGCTTACGCGATGGCCGTGTCGTTCGACGATATCGACGACGTGCTCTCGAACACGTTCGGCAATTCGTATATCGACGACTTCCCCGCAGGCGGCCGGATGCAGCGCGTGCTCGTGGAGGGGACCTCGCAGTCGCGCATGACCGACGCCGATCTGCTGCAACTGTCGGTGCGCAATTCGCTCGGCGCGATGGTGCCGTTCTCGGCGTTCGCAACCGTGCACTGGACGCGCGGCCCGACCATGCTCTCTCGCTACAACGGCTATCCGGTGCTGGACGTGAGCGGCCACGCGGCGCACGGCTACAGCTCGGGCGCGGCGATGGCCGAGATGGAGCGGCTCGCGGCGCAGCTGCCGGCGGGCGTCGCGTACGACTGGACCGATCAATCGCGCGCGGAAACCGAGGCGGCGAAGCAGACGCCGATGTTGATCGGCTTGTCGCTCCTGGCCGTGTTCATGGCGCTCGCCGCGCTGTATGAAAGCTGGACGATTCCGCTCTCGGTGCTGACGGTGGTGCCGCTCGGCATGATCGGCGCGGTCTGCGCGATGCTCGTGCGCGGTCTGCCGAACGACGTCTACTTCAAGATCGGCATGGTCACGGTGATCGGTCTGTCGGGCAAGAACGCCATTCTGATCGTGCAGTTCGCGCGCGATCTCTACGCGCGCGGCGAGCCGCTCGCGCGCGCGATCGTGGCGGCGTGTGCGATGCGCTTCCGGCCGATCGTGATGACGTCGGCGGCGTTCCTGCTTGGCGTGGTGCCGCTCGTGTTTTCGAGCGGCGGCGGCTCGGAGAGCCGGCATTCGATCGGCACCGGCGTGTTCGGCGGCGTGATTGGGGCGACCGTGCTCGGACTCGTGTTCACGCCGGTCGCGTTCTATCTCGTGATGCGGGCGACCGCGCGCTTCACGAAGCCCGGGCGCGTGCCGCCCGTGGGGAAGGACGGCGGCAACGGCGGGGGGCCGCAGGACGCGGACGGCGCAAGCGGCAAGCAGACATTACGTGATCGAGAAACGGAGCCTTCATGAATGAAATGACGTTTCCCGATGCCGATGGCTCGAACGCGGCTGCGAAGCGCAACGAGCGCAATGATCGCAACGAGCGCGACGACGCGCGGCTGTTCGACGCG
>DATGHJ010000159.1:0-4167 GCA_035308085.1 Trinickia sp.
TTCACCGAGCGGCTGCGCAACGACGTGCTGCTGCGTATCGCCACGCTCGACGGCATCCAGCCGGCCGCGCTGCGCGAACTGGACGACGTGCTGACCGGTCTCCTGTCCGGCAGCGACAACCTCAAGCGCAGCCCGATGGGCGGCATCCGCACGGCGGCCGAAATTCTCAACTTCATGTCGAGCAACCATGAAGAAGGCGTCATCGAAAACGTTCGCCAATACGACGCGGAACTCGCGCAGAAGATCATTGATCAGATGTTTGTGTTCGAGAACCTGCTCGATCTGGAAGACCGCGCGATCCAGCTGTTGCTGAAGGAAGTCGAGTCCGAGGCGTTGATCATCTCGCTGAAGGGCGCGCCGCCCGCGCTGCGCCAGAAGTTCCTGTCGAACATGTCGCAGCGTGCTGCCGAACTGCTCGCCGAAGACCTCGATGCGCGCGGCCCGGTCCGCGTCTCCGAAGTCGAGACGCAGCAGCGCCGCATCCTGCAGATCGTGCGCAACCTCGCCGAGAGCGGTCAGATAGTCCTCGGCGGCAAGGCGGAAGACGCCTATGTCTAGGTTGGACGGCCCGGCGCGTGCTGACATGGACGGCCCCCCACGGTCCGCTCCCCCCCAAGGGGGGAGTCAGCACGCTTGGGGCGGCCCGGCGCGCGCTGACGTGGACGGCCCCCCACGCTCCGACGGCGGGAGCCCCTCGAAGGAGACACTCTCGGCGTATCAACGCTGGGAGATGGCTTCGTTCGACCCGGCTCCGCCCCCGCCCGAAGAGCCGATCGACGACGGCGCGTTCGAAGCCGAGCTGCAGCGGCTGCGCGACGCCGCGCACGCGCAGGGCGTCGCTTCGGGCCACGTCGCGGGCCAGGCTCTCGGCTATCAGGCCGGCTTCGACCAAGGCTATGCGCAGGGCTTCGAGAAAGGCCGCGTCGAAGCACTGGCTGAGGCCGCCAAGCTCGCAAGCATTGCGCAGGCTTTCAAGTCGGCGCTCACGGGCGTCGAAGCGCATCTCGCGGAAAACCTCGTCGAGCTCGCGCTCGATATCGCTCAACAGGCCGTGCGCCATCACGTGACGCACGACCCGGCCGCGCTGCTCGACGCCGCGCGTGAAGTGCTCGCCGCCGAGCCGGCGTTGACGGGTGCGCCGACGCTGATCGTGCATCCCGCCGACTTGCCGATCATCGAGGCTTACCTGCAGGAAGAACTGAAACGCGGCGGCTGGCACGTTCGCACCGATTCGACCGTCGAGCGCGGCGGCTGCCGCGCGCAGGCCGCGAGCGGCGAGGTCGACGCGACGCTCAAGACGCGCTGGGAGCGCGTCGCCGCGGCACTCGGCAAGGTGAACACATGGTGAAGCCGACCGTCGACGAGATCCTCCATAGCGGCCTCTCGCCGCTCGAGCAGGAATTGGCGCTCGCATCGTTCGGCACGCTGCCGGACGGAACGCCGGCCGTGCCGGCCGAGCTGATGGCGCCCTCGCTCGACGAGTTTTCGACGCCTCACCTGCATATCGCGCTCGATGACCTGGCGGGAGGCGCCACGGCCGGCATCGACGCACCGCCTGGTCTCCAGCCGTTCGGCGACGCGGCGAACGCGCTCGAATTCGGCGCCGACGCGCCGCGAATCCGCGCCCCGTCGCACGCTGACGCAAAGCCCGCCGTCTCGCCCGACAACCCCCATTTGAACGCGTGGCGCACGCGCCTCGAGGCCGCGCGAAACCGCAACACGCTCGCGCGGCCGATGCGCGCCTGCGGCCGCCTCACGCGCGCCGCGGGCCTCGTCCTCGAAGCAGTCGGCCTGCGGCTCTCGGTCGGCTCCGAAGTGATGATCGAGCTGCCCGCGGGCAGCACACGCGAGATGGCCGAAGCCGAAGTGGTCGGCTTCTCGGGCGAGCGCCTGTTCCTGATGCCGACGACCGAAGTCGCGGGCCTCTTGCCCGGCGCGCGCGTCTATCCGCTCGAAAACGCGCCGATCGCCGACCCGCTCGCGGGCGCGAAGCGCCTGCCGGTGGGCTGGGAGATGCTGGGCCGCGTCGTGGATGCGTCGGGCCGCCCGCTCGACGGGCTCGGCCCGCTCGGCCACGCGAGCGATGCGCCTTTGGCGGCGCCGTCGATCAACCCGCTCAACCGCGAGCCGATCCACAAAGTGCTCGACGTCGGCGTGCGCGCGATCAATGCGCTGCTCACGGTCGGACGCGGCCAGCGCATGGGCCTCTTCGCGGGCTCGGGCGTCGGCAAATCGGTGCTGCTCGGCACGATGGCGCGCTACACGAGCGCCGAAGTGATCGTGATCGGTCTGATCGGCGAACGGGGCCGCGAAGTGAAGGAATTCATCGAGCAGATTCTCGGGGAAGACGGGCGCGCGCGCTCAGTGGTCGTCGCAGCACCCGCCGACGTCTCGCCGCTCCTGCGCATGCAGGGCGCAGCGTACGCGACCACGCTCGCCGAATTTTTCCGCGACCAGGGCAAGCACGTGCTGCTGCTCATGGATTCGCTCACGCGCTACGCCATGGCGCAGCGCGAGATCGCGCTCGCGATCGGCGAGCCGCCCGCGACGAAGGGCTACCCGCCGTCGGTGTTCGCGAAGCTGCCGGCGCTCGTCGAGCGCACCGGCAACGGACCGGAAGGCGGCGGCTCGATCACCGCGTTCTATACGGTGCTCACCGAAGGCGATGACCAGCAGGACCCGATCGCCGATTCGGCGCGCGCGATTCTCGACGGCCATATCGTGCTGTCGCGCGCGCTCGCGGAAGCGGGGCACTACCCGGCGATCGACATCGAAGCGTCGATCAGCCGCGCCATGACTTCGCTGATCGGCGACCGCCACCTCGACCGGGTGCGGCTTTTCAAACAGATGCTGTCGCGCTACCAGCGCAACCGCGACCTCATCAACGTCGGCGCCTATTCCAGCGGGCGCGACGCGTTGCTCGATCGTGCGATCGCGCTGTATCCGCGCATCGAAGCGTTCCTGCAACAGCATTTCCGCGAATGCGCTGAGTTCGAGCCGAGCGTCGCGGCGCTCGACGCGCTATTGCAATAGGGAGGCTGACTGCATATGTCCAAGCACTTTCCGATTCAAACGCTGATCGATCTCGCGCAGGACGATCTCGACGCCGCGACCAAGCATCTGGGCCGCGTGCAGCGCGAGCGCACCGACGTCGAAGCGCAGCTCAACTCGCTCATGCAATACCGCGACGAGTACCACGCGCGCTTCACGCAGACCGCGCAATCGGGCATGCCCGCGGGCAACTGGCGCAACTTCCAGGCGTTCATCGACACGCTCGACGCCGCGATCGAACAGCAGCGCCGCCTGCTCGCGACGGCAACCGCGCGCGTCGAGGCGGCGAAGCCCGAATGGCAGCAGCAAAAGCGCAAGCTCGGCTCGTACGAAATCCTGCAGGCGCGCGGCGAAGCCGCGCAGGCGCTGAAAGACGCGCGCAGCGAACAGCGCGAATCCGACGAGCACGCGGCGAAGGTGCTGCGCATGCGCGCGGACAGCGTCGAGTGACGCCCTTTACGCGCACGCAACAGTCATGAACGTATTTCGACGCTCCACCCTCTGACCGACCTCAAGAGGCCACGCATGACGTCTCCGCTCTCCTTCCTTGGCTCGCTTTTCGGCGCGACTGGCACGTCGACCGACGCATCGAGCGCATCCGCACTGCAACCCTCGCAGCCGTCGACGCCGTTCTCGCAGACGCTCGCCCAGGCGCAGCAGCAACAGGCCGGCTCGACCGGCGGCGCGTCGGGCGCGGCGCAAAGCGCGAGCCAATCGACGAACAGCTCGACGGCCAACGCCGCGAACGGCACGAACAACGCGAACTCGAACGTGGCGAACGCCCCGAACAACAACGCATCGCAGGCGCCGTCGCAGCCAGCGCCGGCAAGCGGCAACGGCACGAACACGACGAGCGGCACCAGCGGCACCGGATCGAACGGCACGACCAGCAAGACGAGCAACGCAAATTCGAATGCCGCTGCGAACGCTGCGAACGCGACGAGCAATGCCGCGGCGCAGGCGGCTGCGGCTGCCGCAGCCGTGCAGGCGCAGCTACAGGCCCAGGCGAACGCAGCCGACCCGAACGCCGCCGCAGCGGCAACCGATGCCTCGACCGACAGCTTGTCCGCAACCGGTGTAAGCGGTGCGACGTCAGCGGGCACCACCGATTCGACC
>DATGHJ010000160.1:0-2311 GCA_035308085.1 Trinickia sp.
GAGCCGGCGGGCGGATGGAAGTGGCACTAGGGAATTACCTAGCTGGCCTTGATTTTGGGGAAGCATCATCGCCGCCAATAAGAAGCGGGCGGAGAAGCGGGCGGAGAAGCGGGCGGAGAAGCGGGCGGCGCCGGCGCACGCCGCCCGCTTTCCCTCGCCGGCAGCCCAAGCCGAGATTTCAGCCACGCGAACGGCCGAATTCTGAGAATTAAGCCGACACACCTCTTAGCCTCGCCCGCGCCACTTAAAAAACCCAATCAAATCAACGACGCACGCCCGTGACCGCAACCGCCGCCGCATGGCATGCACATTGCGTTGTCTCCCGCGACAAACCCGTCCCGCGCGCAACGCCTCGTTGCAGGCGGCACGGCATGAACGACACGCGGCGACCAAGCCGCTCAATGGAGACAACCGTGCCCCCAAGCCGCCCCGCTTACGCGACCAGCCCTCGCTAGTCGGCCCTTTTCGTTCGGCTTAGCCGCGTCCGCGCGCCGCCTCACGGCGCAGGACGGCAAGAGCCTCGACATTCGCAGCCCCCACAACCCATCCGTCAGGGAACGCCCCGCAAGGAGACGCTATGCAAGTCACCGGAATGCTGTACGGCTCGAAACTGCTGCAATTCGGCGGGTTCCCCACCGCCGACGTGCTCGGCCCCGATGCCAGCGAAGAGCAGATCAAAGCGCTGATCGACCGCCACGGCTCGGTGTTCGTCAAGCCCGTGTTCAAAGGCGGCGTGGGCAAGAAAGGCAAGGCCGGTCTCGTGGGCCGTGCGAGCGACCTGCGAACTGCCCTAAAGGAGAAGGAGCGCCTCTACTTCGTCGAGCACCGTCACGGCAATCAGTGCGCGAAGGCGAACGGCGTGACGTTCGAAGGCGCGGTGCCGGCCGAGCACGAGGTCTACTTCTCGATCAGCGATTCGACACACTTTCGCGCGCCCACGATGACGCTCACGCATCACGGCGGCGTCGACATCGAAGAGCTCGAACCCGGCATGATCGCCCAAGTGCCGTTCGATCCGCTCACGGGCTTGAAGGCGTTCGTCGTCGCCAACGCGCTCTCGCAACTGAACGCGCCGAAGGAAATCATCTCGCCGCTCGTGCAGCATCTGCCGAAGCTCTGGGAGCTTTATCACAACTTCGGCATGACCACGCTCGAGCTGAATCCGATCCGCATGCAGCCGGGCAAGGACGGGCGCTTGACGCCGGTCGCCTGCGATTTCAAATGCGGGTTCGACCGCGACGACCCGCGCTGGCAGCGCCTGAATCTGCCCGCCCACCTCTTTGCCGTCGACTTCTCCGACTTCGAATCGGAGATCAACCAGTTGCGCACCTACCAGGGCCAAAGCGATGTCTACGTGATCAACGAGCGCGGCACGATCCTCGCGCCGACCTTCGGCGGCGGCGCCAACTCGCTCGTCTCCGAAATGCTCGGCGACGACGCGATCATCTCGTCGGACTTCGGCGGCAACCCGCCCTACGAAAAGATGAAGGAAGTCGCGCGCATCTGCTTCAAGCACTGGCTCAAGCAGGCGAACGTGCTTTTCATCATCGGCGGCAAGTCGAACAACACCGACATCTTCGAGACGCTGCGCGCGATGGCCGATGCGCTGCGCGAGCACTTCAGCCAGCACGGGCCGACGCCGCTTTACGTCGTGATCGGTCGCGGCGGCCCGAACCTGATCCGCGGCATGGGCGCGATGCGCGACACCTGCGACGCGCTCGGCCTGCCCTACAGCATCTTCGGCTTCGATTCCGACATCAGCGAGGTCATCCAATACGCCAAGGCGGCCGATGCGTGGATGAAAGCGGGTGGTCGCGAGCAAGTCGCGGCTCGGATCAACGCAGCCCCGGCCGCCGCGCAAGTTTGAGCGTGGCGCAAACGGCAGAAATTCGGAGTCGGAGGAGCAACGCAATGGACAAGCAAGGCGCAGGGCATTTCAAGTACTACGTCGGCATCAGCTCGCTCGCCCAAGCCGCAACGCGCGACGATCGCGTGTGCGTGCTGAACATCCTGGGGGGCGAATCGAAGCAGGTAACGCCGGTCGGCCACGCCTATTCGGGCGGCAATGTCGTGTTCGGCACGTCGCCGGGGCGGCGCGGGCAAGTGCTCGAAACCGCGGCGGGCAACATCCCCGTCTACAACACGGTGCTCGAAGGGCTGCAAGCGGGGCACCGCTTCAATTGCGGCGTGATCTATCTGCCGCCGTCGGCTGCGCGCGACGGCGTGGCGGAATTGATCCGCGTGAATCCCGAGTTGAAGAAAATTTTCATCGTCACCGAAAAGCTCTCGGTGCACGACTCGCGCGAGATCC
>DATGHJ010000161.1:0-5220 GCA_035308085.1 Trinickia sp.
GCAGGCGCATCGCTAGCCGGTGCGTTCTCGCGGTCGTACTCGCGCTTCCCGGAAATGGCGTTATAGAGCAGCGTCGCGATCACGAGCAGCACGACGACCACAATGAAAATGCCGATGCGAATAGTGGGATTCTTGTTGCTGCGTGGATCGCTCATGGTGCGGACTTTGCGAGTGCTTAAAACATAAGGAAGCCGGCATTCTACGCGCATGCGGCTTGCTATAGCCTTGCAGCAATGCGCATGCCGTGGCCTTCCGCCCGCCGCGCGGCGAGGCGAGCCCGGCGATTTTCAGCAGCGCGCCCGAGCCGCGAAAATCAACGTCCGTGATCCATCACCGGCCCGCGCACCGGCAGCGCGGTCGAATACTTGATCTGCTCCATCGCGAAGCTCGAACTGACGTCGAAGAGCGGCACGGCGCGAATCAAGAGCTTGTAGACACGGTCGTAATCGTCGATATCCGACACCACGACGCGCAGCAGATAGTCCGTCTCGCCGCTCATCCGATACACCTCGACCACTTCCGGAATGTGCTGCACGGCCTGCGTAAAGTTCTGCGCCCATTCCTCGGTGTGCTGGTTCGTCCGCACCGCGACGAACACCGTCGTTCCGACCCCGAGCTTGCGCGGATCGCACAGCGCGACCTGCGCCCGGATCACGCCCGCCTCCTTGAGCCGCTGCACGCGCTTCCAGCAAGGCGTCTGAGACAGATTCACCTTCTGCGCCAGTTCCGCCACCGGCATCGTCGCATCCTCCTGAAGCAATTCGAGGAGCTTTCTATCGATCAGGTCCATTCCCATTTGCGCGGCTCCCTAGAAGAATTTTCTACTTTTTAGTGTATATGGGAAATTATATGAAAACTCTTTCTACGTGCAAACCGGTATAAATATGGCATCGAACAACACCAATTTTTGACGGAGTTCCCATGAACCACGATGCCGAATTCAGCCCCCTCGCCCGCGCTTCGAGCACGTCCGGCAAGGGCGCCGCCATGCTGAACGCACCCGTCGGGTTCGCTGAGCCGTGCCCCCTTGACGGAACCGCCGAGCCCAATTTCACCGCTCCCGTGAACCCCGCGCTCGCGCGCTTGTGCGAAGCGCTCGACGCCGCGTTCCGCGCCGCCGCGCACGCCGTCGAGCCGTCGCACAGCGCCGAATTCGCGCGCCGCGTGCGCGCAGCGCTTTCGCAAGCCGCGGCCGACGCAACCCTGCTCGCGCCGGCACAGCGCGAAGGCTCGGCCGATTGCTATCGCCGGCATCTGCTCGCCGCCGATCCGCTCGGGCGCTATGCGCTCGTCGCGTTGGTCTGGCAACCCGGACAGGCGAGCCCCGCGCACGCTCACCATACCTGGTGCGGCTACGCGGTGATCGACGGAACGCTGACGGAAACGGTCTACGAGTGGAACGAGGCGGCCGGCTGCGCGAGCGAATCGCGGACCCATCCGCGCGAGACCGGCGCCGTGTCTTACGTGCGCGCCGGGACGACGGGCATCCATAAGCTCGGCAACTGCAGCGCGGCGCCTGCCGTGTCGCTGCATCTCTACGGCGTGCCCGCCACGCGGATCGCGACGCACGTCAACGATCTCGTGCGCGTCGAAGCCGGCGCGCTGCTCTAAACCGATCGCAGATCCAGGTTCACACCGCGGCGTCACGCCTTGCCGGATCTGCCCGTGGCGGAGATCTGCGGCATCACTGGCGCAGTGTGATCGGTCGCGGGCGGCGCCGGGCGCGGCTCGTGCGACAGGTCGTGCGATGCTGCCGCCACGCCGTGCGGCCCCGCCGCGCTCTTCGCCGCTCCTGAGCCCACCGGCGGCCCTTCGCGCTCCGCCATGTGGACCTCCATCTGCGGCACCGGAATATCGATGCCGGCCTGATCCATCTTGCGCTTCACGCGCAGGTTGAACGCGCGCGCAACGCTCCACTGCTGCAGCGGCCGCGTCTTGATCTGCCCTTTGACGATCATCCAGTTCTGCTCGAAGCGATCGAGCCCCCACACCTCGACGGGCCCGAGCATCTCGCGGCGATAGCGGAAGTCCGCCATCAGCTCCGCGCCGACTTCGCGAATCAGGCGCGTCACGTGGTCGACATCGGCCGAGAACGGCACGCGCACCTCGAACACCGCGTACGCGAAATCGCGCGACAGGTTCTTCACCATCTTGATCTGCGAGAACGGGATCGCGTGGATCGCGCCCTGCCCGTCGCGCAGGCGCACCGTGCGGATCGTCAAGTGCTCGACGGTGCCTGCGTGGCCGCCGTCGAGATCGATCCAGTCGCCGACCGAGATCGTGTCTTCGATGATGATGAAGAGCCCCGTGATCAGATCCGAGACGAGCGACTGCGCGCCGAAGCCGACCGCGAGGCCGATCACACCGGCGCCGGCCAGGAGCGGCGTCACGTTGATGCCGAGATTCGCGGCGGTGACGATCGCGGCGATCGTGAGGATCGTCACGAGCACGGCGTTGCGCACGAGCGGCAGCATCGTGCGCGCGCGCGTGCCCGGCGCGCGCGACTTGCTGCGCGGCCCGCTCGGATTGAGCGCTTCGAGTATCGCGGTATCGATCGCGATCCACACGAGCCACGCGATGAACACCGTCATCAAAATCGCCGTCACCGCATGCGCGATGCCGCGCGCGGTCACGCTGTCCTCGACCATCTGCGCGAGCGAAAAGCCCCACAGCCGCGACGCGAACTCCAGGAATGCGAGCCAGATGAACAGCGTGACTAGCGTGCCGATAAAGCGCAAGAGACGCGTCACGTACGCCGAGCGCCGCCGGCGGGCGCGCACTTCGTCGAGCCGCGTCACGCGCATCACGACCGCGCACAGGAAAAAGGCCAGCACCAGCAAGAGCGCCGTGACGACCGAAATCTGCAGCACGTTCTCGGAGCTGTCCATGCCCGCGAGCGTCGCGGCGACCGACGCGCCTGCGAGCAGCAGCATCGGCAGTTGCCAGATCGACGCAAGCACCTCGAACGCTTCGGTCGCGGCCTTGCGGCGCACGCGTTTTTCGTAGCCGCGGTTGCGGATCAAGTGTGCGACCGGCCGGCGGAACGCGAGCGCGAAGTAGCCGGTCAAAACGGCGGCCGCCATATTCGCCGCCGTTGAGATCAGCGACGCGAGGTTGTTGCCGATCTGCCCCGCCACTTGATAGTTCACGGCGGCGTCGCCGAGCGCGCCGCAAATGCCGATCACGAACAACAGACGCCGCGCGTGGTGCAGCAGCACGCGCACCGCGACGCGCCGGTGCCCGGAGCCGAACAGCGAGAACATGATCAGGCAGATCGCCGAGAACACGGCGCCCGCGACAATCGCATAGGCGATCACCATCGCGAGCGTGCGGCCGAGCGAATCGGCAAGCGAGTGAGAGATCGACAGCACGACGACGAACGCGAGCACCCAGGGGCTCACGCGGCGCAGCGCGAAGATCATCAACTGGCTCGTCGACGGATTCGGCTGCAGCCCGGCGTCGATGCCGTAGCGCGCATGCAGCCGGCGCTGCAGATAGACCAGCGCGCCGGCGCACGCGCCCCAGGCGGCGAGCATCGCGCACAAGTCCACCAGCACGTGGCCCGGCGAATTGGCGCCCTGCCCGGTCGCGATCGCGTAGAGATCGAGGCCGGCGGCGCTCAGACGGCTCGCCCAGTAGCGCAGCGGCGTATCGCCATGGCGAACTTGAGCCTCGACCGAGACGATCCCCGACGCGATCGCGCCCAGCAGACCCGGCGTCTGCTGCGCCGCTTGCGCGCCCGACGCCGGGGCCGGCGCGAGATTGCGCGTGGCGTCGCGCAGCTTCTTCAGTTGCACGACGAGCGCGGTGCGCTGACGGTCGTTGTCGAGCGTGGAGATGACGTTGTCGAGCGAGCGGGCGATCTCGGCCTGGCTCGCGGGGGACGGCGCCGACGCGGCCTCGGCGGCGGAGGCCGCTGAACCCGGCGCGGGCGCCGACGCCGGATTCGACACGGCGTTGATGAAGCTCTGCAGCGACGGCGGCGCGACCACCGTCGCAGCCTGCGCGAGCGGCGCGCCAGCCGCGCTGGCGAGCAAGGCGGCCGCGGCAAGCCACGCGTATTGCGTGGCACGCCGCGTGGCGCGTCCACCGGCATCGCGCGATGAATCAATCAGGGCCAGGAACAACCGGCGGAACAACGAGGGCAGGACCCACGCGATGAACAGAGTGGCGGTACGAACGACCGGCAGCGCGGCGCGATACGCCCCGCCGCCGGCATTACGCCGCTCGCGGCTTGCTTTCATGGCATTCGGTCGCAGTACGGAACAGCGCAGTGTAGCCGCGCCACACTATCGAAGCCGTAACCGAATGTTAGCCAGGCCCTGCATTTTGGGCGCCGCGCCTTGCGGCGCGCGGCTCTGGGCCCGCGCCCCATTACGGCCTGTTCACGCCAATAAAGGTCCTAATAGGCGGCAGTCGCGATCTGGCGGACGAAACGGGCCTGCTCGATCTCGTCGACGAACGCGACCGCGTAATCCTCTGCGGAAATGGCGCTGTTGCCGCTTGCGTCGGCGATCAGTGCGCCCGCGCCCGTGCGGAACTTGCCGGTCTTCGTGCCCGGCGTGATCATCGCGGCCGGCGCGTAGAAGGTCCAGTCGAGATCGGTCACGGTGCGGTAGAACGCGAATGCCTCACGGTGCGCGAGCGCGATGGTCTTGTACGCGTCCGGAAAGCCTGCGCTGTCGACGAGCTGCTTGCCCGGCGCCACTTCGAGCGAACCCGCGCCGCCCACGACGACGAGCCGCTTGATGCCAGCCGCGCGCGCGCCGGCAACGAGCGCCTTCGACGCGTCGACGATCTTCAAGGCATCGTCTTGCGGCGGCGCGTAGGCGCTCGCCACCACGTCCTGGCCGGCAAGCGCCGCGGCAACGCTCGCGGCATCGAACAGGTCGGCCTGCGCGGCCTTCACGTTATCGACGCCTTGCACGCCGCGCGACGGGTCGCGCGAAAGCGCGGTGACCCGGTGGCCGCGCGCTGCCGCTTCAGCGGCGATGCGCGAACCGATCATGCCGGTGGCGCCGAAGAGCGCAATTTTCAAGGACTTTTGCATCATCGTTCTCCTGATTCCGGGATTTACGTAACTGTCTTAGTTACACATATAGCGAAAAAAATGGAGGCTTGTGCCTCCTCCCATGCCGCTGCTTCCGGTGCGTGCGCGCCATGGGCGCTGCGTCACCCCGCGTCGCCGCGCCGCCGCTTGCGCTCCTGCTGACGCTCGGC
>DATGHJ010000162.1:0-6291 GCA_035308085.1 Trinickia sp.
GCAACGTCGTCGTCGTGGGAACTCAATGGGGTGATGAGGGCAAGGGCAAGATCGTAGACTGGCTGACGGACCACGCTCAGGGCGTCGTGCGTTTCCAGGGCGGTCACAACGCCGGCCACACGCTTATCATCGGCGGCAAGAAAACCATCTTGCGCCTCATTCCTTCGGGCATCATGCGTGCGGGCGTTGCCTGTTACATCGGCAACGGCGTCGTGCTGTCGCCCGAGGCGCTCTTCAAGGAAATCGGCGAGCTCGAAGCCGCTGGTGTCGACGTTCAGAAGCGTCTGTTCATTTCCGAAGCCACCACGCTGATCCTGCCGTATCACATCGCAATCGATCAGGCGCGCGAAGCGCACCGCGGCGCCGGCAAGATCGGCACGACCGGCCGTGGCATCGGCCCGGCGTACGAGGACAAGGTCGGCCGCCGCGCGCTGCGCGTGCAGGATCTGTTCGAGCCGGAGGTATTCGCCGAGCGTCTGCGCGACAGCCTCGATTTCCATAACTTCGTGCTGACCCAGTACCTGGGCGCCGCTCCTGTCGATTTTCAGCAGACGCTGGATACGATGCTGAGCTATGCGGATCGCCTCGCGCCGATGGTCACCGACGTTTCGCGCCGCTTGTACGACGAAAACGCGGCCGGCCGCAATTTCCTGTTCGAAGGCGCGCAAGGCACGCTGCTCGACATCGATCACGGTACGTACCCGTTCGTCACGTCGAGCAACTGCGTCGCCGGTGCGGCGGCTGCAGGCGCCGGCGTCGGTCCGCAAAAGCTCAACTACATCCTCGGCATCACGAAGGCGTACTGCACGCGCGTGGGCTCAGGTCCGTTCCCGAGCGAGCTGTACGACAACGACAACCCCGCCCGTCAGGACCAGATCGGCGTGACGCTCGCGAACGTCGGCAAGGAGTTCGGCTCGGTCACCGGCCGTCCGCGCCGCACGGGCTGGCTCGATGCCGCCGCGCTGCGCCGCTCGATTCAGATCAACGGCGTGTCGGGCCTGTGCATCACGAAGCTCGATGTGCTCGACGGCCTAGACGAAGTCAGGCTGTGTGTCGGCTACAAAATCGACGGCAAGGACGCCGATATCCTCCCGCGCGGCGCATCCGAAGTCGCGCGCTGCGAGCCGGTGTACGAGACGTTCGGCGGCTGGAAGGAAAGCACGATCGGCATCACGCAATGGGACAAGCTGCCCGCACGCGCGCAAGCCTATCTGACGCGGGTGCAGGACGTGGCAGGCGTGCCGATCGACATGATTTCGACCGGCCCGGATCGCGACGAGACGATTCTGCTTCGCCATCCGTTCAAGGTTTAACGATGACGCAGAGCATGACCATGATCGCGATGACGGACCCGCGCAACGACGACAAGAACCTCTGGGTCGGCTGGGACGAGTACCACCGGCTGATCGAGTTGCTCGCGCTGGCCGTGCACGAATCCGGCTGGAAGTTCGACAAGATCCTGTGTCTCGCGCGCGGCGGGCTGCGCGTTGGCGATCAGCTCTCGCGTATCTACGACTTGCCGCTTGCGATCCTCGCGACGAGCTCCTATCGCGAGGCCGCAGGCACCCAGCAGGGCGACCTCGATATCGCGCAGTACATCACGATGACGCGCGGCGAGCTGTCGGGCAACGTGCTGCTCGTGGACGACCTCGTCGATTCCGGCGTGACGCTGTCGCGCGTGCAGCAGCATTTGAAGGACCGCTATCCGGCGATTACCGCCGTGCGTTCCGCGGTGCTTTGGTACAAGGGCTGCTCGAAAGTCAAGCCCGATTACCATGTGCAATTCCTGCCGACCAACCCATGGATCCACCAGCCGTTCGAGGAATGGGACACCGTGCGTCCGCACAATCTCGGTGCATGGATCAAGCGCGGCCTGGCACGAAATTCGGCGTCGAACGAGTGACGCTTCGCACGACCCAGCTGTTCGATCGTCGGCGTCAAGATGGTCAAGCGGAGTCTCCCGACTCCGCTTTTTTTATGTGCAAGTGCTCGAGCCTGCCTGTTGACCGCATTCATGCTGCAGTGCGCAAAACGTGCCTGACTCCGACACGCGACGATGCTAAACTTCGGCGGCCGCCGCTCGTAGCGTATGCACAACACGCGACGCGGCACGTCTGCGTCCCCCGCTAGAATTGCGCTCGTTTCTTCCGCCCAATCCGAGAACGGATTTACCCCGCGTTTATGACAGATAACAACCCGGCACATACGCATAAGCAGCCTTTGCATTCACTTGCCATTGCGGCAATCGGCGTGGTTTTCGGCGATATCGGAACCAGCCCTCTTTATTCGCTGAAGGAAGCATTCAGCCCGGCGCACGGGATTGCGCTCACGAATAACTCGATTCTCGGCGTCATTTCGCTACTGTTTTGGGCGATCGTGATCGTGGTCGGGATCAAATATGTGCTTTTCGTGATGCGCGCCGACAACAACGGCGAAGGTGGCGTGCTCGCGTTGATGGCGCTTTCGCTGCGTTCGTTCGATACGAAAAGCAAGGCGGCTGCCGTATTAATGGCGCTGGGGATCTTCGGTTCCTGCATGTTTTATGGCGACGCGGTTATTACGCCGGCGATTTCAGTGATATCAGCGGTCGAGGGATTGGAAATTGCGACGCCGCAGCTATCGCATCTCGTGCTGCCCATTACGATCGTCATTCTGATTGTGCTGTTCTGGATTCAGCGACATGGCACGGCGCTCGTCGGCAAGCTGTTCGGGCCGATCATGGTGCTGTGGTTTATCACGATCGGCATGCTGGGCGCGTATCACATCGTCCGTTCCCCCGAAGTCATTGCCGCGCTCAATCCTTACTATGCGGCATCCTTCATGTCGGAGCACGTGCTGCAAGCCTACGTCGTGCTCGGCTCGGTCGTCCTGGTGCTGACCGGCGCCGAGGCGCTCTACGCGGATATGGGCCACTTCGGCGCCAAGCCGATCCGGACGGCCTGGTATGTGCTCGTGATGCCGTCGCTCGTGCTGAATTACTTCGGCCAGGGCGCATTGCTGATGCAAGACCCGAAGGCAATCGAGAATCCGTTCTTCCTGCTCGCGCCCGACTGGGCGCTGCTGCCGCTCGTCGTGCTGTCGACGGTGGCGACCGTGATCGCCTCGCAGGCCGTGATTTCGGGTGCGTATTCGCTGACCGCGCAAGCGATCCAGCTCGGCTACGTGCCGCGGATGAAGGTGCTGCACACGTCGGAATTGGCGATCGGCCAAATCTACGTGCCGGTCGTGAACTGGATGCTGCTCTTCATCATCTTGTGCATCGTGATCGGCTTCAAGAGCTCCGACAATCTGGCCGCGGCGTACGGCATTGCGGTGACGGCCACGATGGTCATCACGACGATACTCTTGTGTGTTTCGATGGTGAAGGTGTGGAAGTGGAACAAGGCCTTGGTGGCCTTCATCATCGGCGCTTTCATGATCGTCGACCTCGGCTTCTTCGGCGCGAATCTGCTGAAGGTCGAGGAGGGCGGCTGGCTTCCGCTCGGCATCGGCGCGGTGCTGTTCTTCCTTTTGATGACCTGGCACAAGGGCCGTATGATCGTGAAGGAGCGCACGGCTGCCGACGGCATTCCGCTTGCGCCGTTCCTCCAAGGCTTGCTCGCACATCCGCCGCACCGCGTCTCGGGTACCGCGATCTATTTGACGGGCAGCGACACGCTCGTGCCGGTGAGTCTCCTGCACAACCTGAAGCACAACAAAGTGCTGCATGAGCGAACCATTTTCCTGACTTTCGTCACGCGCGATATTCCGTATGTGAAGGACGAAGACCGCGTGACGGTGCGCGATGTCGGCGGCGGGCTCTATGTCGTGAGGGCGGCGTACGGCTTCAACGAAACGCCCGACGTGAAGGCGACGCTGCTCGAAGTCGGCCGCGTGTACGACTTGACGTTCGAGCTGATGGACACGTCGTTCTTCCTCGCCCGTGAAACGGTCGTGCCGACGCAGTTGCCTGGTATGTCGGTGTGGCGCGAGCGCGTGTTCGCGTGGATGCATCAGAATGCCGCGAAACCGACCGATTTCTTCTCGATTCCGGCAAATCGCGTGGTCGAGCTCGGAACGAAGATCGAGATTTGATCGTGCTGAAATAGCACTGTGCAGCGGGAACACGGCCGTTGCGCGCACAACAAAAAGCCCACGCATCATCAGCGTGGGCTTTTTGTTGCTGGCTGGCAGGGCGCTGCCAGCCCATACGCCGCTTAGCGCTGCTTGAGCTTCGCGAACGCCGCTGCCATTGCGCCGGCCGGTTCCGGATCGCGCGAGCGCTGCGGCCGTGCTCCGCCGCCCGGGCGGCCGGCGCGGTCCTGCTGAGCACCGGTAGCGCCACCGCCGCGCGACGACGAGCCCGCGGACGCATCGTCGTCGAGGCGCATCGTCAGCGCGATGCGCTGACGCTTCACGTCGACTTCGAGCACCTTTACCTTCACGACTTGGCCGGCCTTGACGACTTCGTGCGGGTCCTTGATGAACTTGGTCGACATCGCCGACACGTGCACGAGGCCGTCCTGATGCACGCCGACGTCGACGAACGCGCCGAACGCCGCGACGTTCGTCACGACGCCTTCGAGCACCATGCCCGGGATGAGGTCGGAGACCTTTTCGACGCCTTCGCGGAACGTCGCCGTCTTGAACTCGGGACGCGGGTCGCGGCCGGGCTTTTCGAGTTCGGCCAGGATGTCACGCACGGTCGGCAGACCGAAGCGCTCATCGACGAATTCCGTCGGTGACAAGCCGGAGAGCGCGTCGCGATTGCCGAGCACATCGCCGATCTGTTTCTTGATCTTCGCGAGCATCCGCTCGACGACCGGATACGCCTCGGGGTGGACGGACGAGCGATCGAGCGGGTTCTCGCCGCCGTTGATGCGCAGGAAGCCTGCGGCCTGCTCGTAAGTCTTGTCGCCGAGACGCGGGACCTTGCGCAGATGGTCGCGCGACGGGAACGGGCCGTTTGCGTCGCGATACTCGACGATGTTGCGCGCAAGCGTCGAATTCAAGCCGGACACGCGCGCGAGCAAGGCGACGGAAGCCGTGTTCGCATCGACGCCGACCGCGTTTACGCAATCCTCGACGACCGCGTCGAGCGAGCGCGCGAGTTCGCGCTGGTTCACGTCGTGCTGATACTGGCCGACACCGATCGCCTTCGGCTCGATCTTCACGAGTTCGGCGAGCGGGTCTTGCAGACGGCGTGCGATCGACACCGCGCCGCGCAGCGATACGTCGAGCTCCGGAAATTCCTTGGCAGCGAGTTCGGAAGCCGAATAGACCGAGGCGCCGGCTTCGGATACGACGATCTTCTGCAGGTTCAGCTCCGGATGGCGCGAGATCAGCTCGCTCGCGAGCTTGTCGGTTTCGCGCGAGGCCGTGCCGTTGCCGATGCTGATGAGCTCGGCCTGCGTCTGCGCGGCGATGCGCGCGAGCTTCGCGAGTGAGCCGTCCCAATCGCGGCGCGGCTCATGCGGATAGATCGTATCGGTGGCGAGCAGCTTGCCCGTGCGGTCGACCACCGCCACCTTCACGCCCGTACGCAGGCCCGGATCGAGCCCGATCACGGCCTTCGGGCCAGCAGGGGCAGCGAGCAGGAGATCCTTGAGATTGCGCGCGAACACGCGAATCGCCTCGTGCTCGGCTTCGTCGCGCAATTGCGTGAGCAACTCGTTTTCGAGATGCGGCTGCACCTTGACGCGCCAGCACCAGCGGCACACGTCGGAGAGCCATTTGTCGGCGGGACGGTTTTGATTCGCGATGCCGAAATGGCGCGCGATCATCGCTTCGCCCGGATGCGGCACCTGTGCGTCGAGCTCCTCGCCCAAGCCGAGCTTCACCATCAGCACGCCGCTATTACGGCCGCGGAAGAGGGCGAGCGCGCGGTGCGACGGCACGGTCTTGATGGTCTCCGAATAGTCGTAGTAGTCGCGGAATTTCTCGCCTTCTTCGCCTTCCTTGCCCTCGACGACGGTCGACGACACGACGCCCTGGCTGTGCAGGTAATCGCGCAGCTTGCCCAGCAGTTCGGCGGTTTCGCCGAACTGCTCGGAAAGGATGTCGCGTGCGCCGTCGAGCGCCGCCTTCACATCGGCGACGCCCTTTTCACCATCCACGTAGGCGGCGGCTTCTGTCTGCGGGTCGAGCAGCGCGTTCGCGAGCAGCGCCTGCGCGAGCGGCTCCAGGCCCGCTTCGCGCGCGATCTGTGCGCGCGTGCGGCGCTTCGGCTTATAGGGCAGGTACAGGTCTTCAAGCACCTGCTTGCTATCGGCGGCTTCGATTGCCGTGCGCAGCTCGTCGTTGAGCTTGCCT
>DATGHJ010000163.1:0-7480 GCA_035308085.1 Trinickia sp.
AGCTCGCTCCACAGCTGATGCGTGACGTGCGGCACGACCGGGTACAGCACACGCAGCAAGATGCCGTACGTCTCGCGCAGCACCGCGCCTTGCGCTTCCTTCGCGCCTTCGAGAGCGTTGAGCATCTTCATCGCCGCCGAAACGACCGTGTTGTACTGCAAGCGCTGATAGTCGAAATCGGCCTGCTTCAACACGCTGTGGATTTCGCGGCGCACGGTCTTGTCGGCGTCCGTTTGAGTCTGGGCGTCGAACGCGCCGCGCTCGCGCAGCACCGCCTGATGCGCGAAGCCGAACCCCCAAACGCGCCGCAGGAAGCGGCTCGCGCCCTCGACGCCCGCGCCCGACCATTCGAGCTGCTGCTCGGGCGGTGCGGCGAACATCGTGAAGAGGCGCGCGGTATCGGCGCCGTGCTGGTCGATCAGCAGTTGCGGATCGACGCCGTTGTTCTTCGACTTCGACATCTTCTCGATGCCGCCGAGCACGACCGGCTGGCCGTCGGCGTTCAGCGTCGCGCCGACCGGGCGCCCCTTGTCGTCGTGCGCGACGGTCACGTCGGCGGGGTTGTACCAGATCTTCTTACCCGACGCGTCTTCGCGATAGAACGTTTCGTTGAGCACCATGCCCTGCGTCAGCAGGTTCTTCGCCGGCTCACCGAACTTGACGAGTCCGAGGTCGCGCGACACCTTCGCCCAGAAGCGCGAGTACAGCAGGTGCAGAATCGCGTGCTCGATACCGCCGATGTATTGATCCATCGGCATCCAATAGTCAGTGCGCGCGTCGACCATCGTCGCCGCGTCAGGCGATGCGTAGCGGTAGAAGTACCACGACGAATCGACGAAGGTGTCCATCGTGTCGGTCTCGCGTTTGGCCGGCGCGCCGCACTTAGGACACGTGCAGTTCACGAACGCGGCCGATTTCGCGAGCGGGTTGCCGGTGCCGTCCGGCACGAGGTCTTCCGGCAACACGACGGGCAGGTCCTGTTCCGGCACCGGCACGTCGCCGCAGGTCGGGCAGTGGATGATCGGAATCGGGGTGCCCCAGTAGCGCTGGCGCGAGATGCCCCAGTCGCGCAGGCGCCACGTGATCTGCTTGTCGCCGAACTCAAGCGCCTTGAGATCGGCGGCGATGGCGTCGACGGCCGCGTCATAGCCCATGCCGTCGTACTTGCCGCTCGCCACGCAAACACCGCCGGCCGTCTTGTCGCCGTACCACTCCTGCCACGCGTCGGTCGAGTACTGCTGGCCTTCGACCGCGATGACCTGCTTGATCGGCAGACCGTATTTCTTAGCGAATGCGAAATCGCGCTCGTCGTGCGCCGGCACGCCCATCACCGCACCTTCGCCATAGGTCATCAGCACGTAGTTGCCGACCCACACCTCGACCGGCTCCTGCGTCAGCGGATGCTTGACGAAAAAGCCCGTCGCCATGCCCTTCTTTTCCATCGTCATGACGTCGGCTTCGGCGACGCCGCCACGTTTGCATTCGTCGATGAACGCTTGCAGTTCGGGCTTGCCTTTCGCAAGATGCGTGGCGAGCGCGTGCTCGGCGGCCACCGCGCAGAACGTGACGCCCATGATCGTGTCGGCGCGCGTGGTGAACACGCGCAACAGCTTTTGCTCGCCGTCGAGTTCGTACGGAAAGCCGAAATTCACGCCGAAGCTCTTGCCGATCCAGTTCTGCTGCATGATCTTCACGCGCTCGGGCCAGCCGAGGCCGTCGAGGTCGTTCAGCAATTCATCGGCGTATTGCGTGATCCGCATGTAGTACATCGGGATCTCGCGCTTTTCCACGAGTGCGCCCGAGCGCCAGCCACGGCCGTCGATCACCTGTTCGTTCGCGAGCACGGTCTGATCGACCGGGTCCCAGTTCACGGTGCCCGTTTTCTTGTATGCGATGCCCTTTTCCAGCATCTTCAGGAACAGCCACTGGTTCCACTTGTAGTACTCGGGCTTGCAGGTGGCGATTTCGCGCGACCAGTCGATCGCGAGACCCATCGACTGCATCTGACCCTTCATGTACGCGATGTTGTCGTAGGTCCACTTCGCGGGCGGCACGCCGTTGGCCATCGCGGCGTTTTCGGCAGGCATGCCGAACGCGTCCCAGCCCATCGGCATCAGCACGTTGTAGCCGTTCATCCGCAGATAACGGTACATCACGTCGTTGATCGTGTAGTTGCGCACGTGGCCCATGTGCAGCTTGCCCGACGGGTACGGCAGCATCGAGACGCAATAGAACTTCTGCTTACCGGCGATTTCCGTGGACTTGTAGGCATCGGCGGCTCGCCACTCTTGCTGGGCGGCGGCTTCGACGTCGGCGGGTAAGTATCTTTCTTGCATGGTGTGGTTCGGGCTGGCTGTGCGTTCGCACCCTTTTGCGCTTGACGGTGCGGGCGGCACCGGACGCATTCGGTGTGGTTGTTAAATGTCGAAAATGCGGTCGAAAATGCTGTCGGAATGCGGGTTCCCTGTTGCCGGACCGGCGCGGGGAAAGGGCTGATTATACCGTTCGCGCGCGCTTGCCCGTAGCGCCATCCAGCTATGGATTGGATGCGTCCGGCGCGCTCGCGCCCGGCGGTTCGGTCACGAAGCCGATGCGCTCGAGCCCCGCTTGCTGCGCCGCGCCCATCACTTGGGCGATGACCTCGTAGCGGGTCGCGCGCGCCGCGCGCAGATGGATCTCGGGCGCCTCGGCCAGCTTGCCAGCCTCGCTGAACTTCGCGCGCATCGCGTCGAGCGAAATCGGCTGACCGTCCCAGTAGATCTTGCCGGCAGCGTCGATCGACAGCGAAATCGTGGTCGGGGTCTGGCGCACCGGGGCTGAGGCGACCTTCGGCAAGTCGAGCCGGATCGCGTGCGTAAAGAGCGGCGCCGTGATGATGAAGATGACGAGCAGCACGAGCATCACGTCGATCAGCGGCGTCATGTTGATGTCCGCCATCGGCGCGGCAGTCTGCTTCTTGTCGAGTCCGCCGAATGCCATGCCGTGCTCTCCGCTTGGGTCCGGGTTCCGCTCAGGACGCCTCGACGCGGCGCGACGCAGCCGCCTCGTGCGGCGTGGCGTCCTGCGGCGCGCAGACGTACGCGTGCAGATCGTGCGCGAAACCGTCGAGCTCTTCGGACAATTGCCGCGCCATGCGCCCGAGCACGTTGTACGCGAGCACGGCGGGAATCGCGACGACGAGACCGAACGCCGTCATGATGAGCGCCTCGCCGACCGGCCCCGCGACGTTCTCGATCATCGCCTGACCGCTCGCCGCGATGCTGCCGAGCGCGTGATAGATGCCCCAAACCGTGCCAAGCAGCCCGACGAACGGCGCCGTGCTGCCCACGGAGGCCAGCAGCACCTGGCCGAACTCGAGCCGCCGCTGCGACGCAGCGAGCGCCTGACGCAGCGCGCGCAGCACGCGCTCGCTGCGCTCGACTCGCGCGAGCAGCGCGCCCGGCATGTGCGCCTCGGCCGATTCGAGCGCGGCTTCGGCGAGCGGCGCGAACACCCGCTCCTTATCGGCGAGGCGCAATGCAAGCACGCCATCGGAGAGCGACGACGCCTGCCAGAACAACGTGAGCGCGCGCGGCGCCTGGCGCTTCGCGCGCGCAAGCATCCAGCTTTTCACGATCAGGAAGCACCAGCTCGCCACCGACATCGCCAGCAACAGATACGCGACACCGTGCGTGACGGCGTCGCTCGTTTGCAGGTAGCGAAGAATGCCGGTGTTTGCCATCGGGGGCTAAAGCGCTGTCGGGCGCGGTCAGGAATAAACGCGGGAGAGGCTCAGCGCAGGCCGAGCACATCCTGCATGTCGTAGAGGCCGGTCTCGCGGCCCGCGAGGAAACGCACCGCGCGCAGCGCACCTTGCGCATACGACACGCGGCTCGCCGACTTGTGCGTGATCTCGATGCGCTCGCCGATGCCGGCGAACAGCACTGTGTGATCGCCGACGATATCGCCGCCGCGAATCGCCGCGAAGCCGATCGTCGACGGATCACGCTCGCCCGTCACGCCCTCGCGGCCATACACTGCGCAGTCCTTGAGATCGCGGCCGAGCGCCTGGGCGACCACCTCGCCCATCATCAGCGCGGTGCCCGACGGGGCATCGACCTTGTGACGATGGTGCGCTTCGATGATCTCGATGTCGTAGCCGGTCGCGAACGCGCGCGCGGCGAATTCGAGCAGCTTCAGCGTGACGTTCACGCCGACGCTCATATTCGGCGCGAACACGATGCCGATTTTCCCGGCGGCGGTACGCAGCTGGTTTTTTTGCGCGTCGTCGAAACCGGTGGTGCCGATCACGAGCTTCACGTTGTGGCGCAGCGCGGCCTCGACGTGCGACATCGTGCCTTCCGGCCGCGTGAAATCAATCAGGCAATCGGCAGCCGCGAAGACACGGTCGATATCGTCGGTCAGCAAGACACCCGTCTCTTTGCCGAGAAATGCGCCGGCATCCTGGCCGAGCTGCGGAGAACCAGCGCGATCGAGCGCGCCGGCGAGCGTGACGTCAGGGTCACTCAAGACCGCTTCGATGAGCATCCGGCCCATCCGGCCCGATGCGCCAGCAATGGCAATTTTCATGAGCAATACGCGTAAAAACGACGAGTTACGACGAATGTCGAAAGGCCAAGGCACCGCGCAAAGAATGAAGGCGGGCGGCACATGAGGTGCGCCCGCCTGTCACTTGACCGCGCGCTCAGCCACCCGTTCCCTGCGTGCCTTGCGACGATGAAGTCACAGGCTGATTGCGCGAGGAGGAACCATCGCTGCTTTGCGGGCCCGCCGGGCCCACCGGGTTGCTGTTATCCGGTTCGTTCGGCGACGGCCGGTGGAACTGGAACTGCGGCTGGCCCTGCAGCGGCGCGGCGCCCGGCGTCAAGCCCGCGGTGGACGGCGGCACGGTCACCGACGGCCGGTTGGTCGGCGTCGACGTGACCTGGCCCGTTGCGCGATTGGCCGCCTGGGCAGCCTGCGCGTTTGCGGCTGTTGCCGGCAGCGAGCCTGCCTGCGCGGCTTCGTCCGTCGGCGAGGCGACCGTCGCGAGCGGCGCCGGAGACGCCGGCGCCGCGCTCGCGGCGCTAGCCGCGGCGGCTTGGCTGGCCTCGAGCGCCGCTTCCGCCGCTTTCTCCTGAGCGGCCTTCTTCTTGCCGAGCTTGTCGCCGTCGATGTCGGCGAGCAATTCAAGATTGGACGGCAGGTTGTCGCCGCCCGACCAGCTCGCGACCCGGTCGTTCTGGAAGTTCACGACGAAGTCGCGCTGCTGGACGATCGACGTCGAGCCGCGCTTGAAATAGAACAGATAGTCCCAGCGATCGGCATGGAACATGTCGGAGAGCAGCGGCGTGCCGAGCAGCGCCTTCACCTGGTCCCGCGACATGCCGACCTGCATCTTCGCCGCCATTTCGGACGACACGAAATTGCCCTGGACGATGGTAATCCGGTAGGGCGTGATGGTTTGCGCGATGCGCTGCGTGACGCTGTTGTAGGTCGAGCATCCCGCGAGGGCCGCCACCGCAGCGGCTACGATCAAGGTACCCCGCACGCGGCTCCCCCGGTTCAAAAGAAAATTTGGAATCATTTCACTCACCGTGCGGGCCCGCCTGGAAAGGCTGAAGAGGCCGCGCGAGTTACACCGAAGATGACCGGAACAGCAAAAACACATTACTATTAGAACCCTGCATTGTACTCTAGGGATGCCTACCGATGACCAATCCGACCGATCTTAAGAATATCGGGCTCAAGGCGACCCTACCGCGCCTCAAGATTCTCGAGATATTTCAGCACAGCCCGGTGCGCCACCTCACCGCTGAAGACGTCTACCGGAACCTGCTGAATGAAGAGCTCGATATCGGGCTCGCCACGGTTTATCGCGTGCTCACGCAATTCGAGCAGGCGGGACTTTTGTCGCGCAGCAACTTCGAATCCGGCAAGGCGGTGTTCGAACTCAACGAAGGCACGCACCACGATCACCTGGTGTGCCTCGACTGCGGGCTCGTCGAAGAGTTCTTCGACCCCGAAATCGAAAGCCGCCAGCAATCGATCGCCAAGGAGCGCGGCTTCAAGCTGCAAGAGCACGCGCTCGCGTTGTACGGTGCTTGTACCAAGGAAAACTGCCCGCATCGCAAGCACTGAGCGCACGACTCAAGCGTCGAGAATGCGAAAAAGCCGCCCGAATGGGCGGCTTTTTCGTGCTGGCCTCGCGTTACAGCGAGGCCGACGGCGGCGCAACGGCTTCTCGCCGCGCTGAAGCCGCGCTCAAGCCGCGAAAACTTCGTCGAACGCCAACCGATACGGCTCGGCCAATGTCACCTCATCGCAATTCGGCTGATTGCCGCCGCGATCGACGACGATGAAGTCCCCTTCCCGCTCGAGCACGATCAGCGGATGGTGCCAGACCCCTCGAGCGTAGTTCACGCCCTGAAAACCTTCGCCCGCGAACGCGCGCATCCGAGCCGGATCGAACTCGCCCGCGGGCGCCACGACGACGAGGTACTTCACGTCGCCAAGCGGAATGAACGCCTGGCTGCCGAGCGGGTGGCGCTCCATTAGCGCGACATCGAGCGGCAGAGGGCGCGGCTGCCCGCGAAACACGTTGATGAGCGGACGCCCGCCCGCTTCCGTCACGTCGACCGTCGCGAGATCGTGATAGCGCTCAGTCGTGCCGCCGTTGATCGGGAAGTGCCGCGCGGCCGCGAGCTCGATGACGTCGCCGAACGGCGCGAACGCCTCGCGCGTGAGCCGTTCCACATGGAGGGTATTCATCGCTGCCTCGTTACTCGATTTCGCCCCACAGACGCAGGCGCGATACGCCGCCGTCCGGGAAGATGTTGAAGCGCACGTGCGTCACCGGACCGAGCGCGGCGAGTTCGGCCTCGAAGGTATGCACGTTGTCCATTTTGAGCGGCTGCTCGGCCAACAGCACCGGCCAGAACATTGCCTGGGTGATCAGAGACTCGTCGGTGCCGCCCGCGACGCGCGCCGCCTGCAGCGAACAGCGGTCCGGAAAGTTGCCCTTGAAGTGCGCCGTATCGACTTCGACGCGCTTGATCTCGCCGGGGTGCGCCAGTGCGACGATCGCCCAATCGTTGCCGGGCTCGCGCCGGCGCCGCGTCTCCCAGCCGTCACCCATGTTCAAGCCGCGGCCCGGCATCAGGATCGTCGAAGCGAGACCGAAGTGCTGGTTGTTCGTGGCGACCAGATACGCGCCGTTCTCCGCCGCCGCCAGATCGACCGGCACGCCGCGCTCCGCACGACTCCAATCGACCGTCGGCTGACCGTAGACGCGCAACCGGGCGATGCCGCCGTCCGGGTAGATGTTGACGCGCAGATGCGTATAAGGACGCGCGTCCGTCACCTCGAGGTAGTGGTGCTGATTGCCTTGCAGCGTCGTCGCGGGCGCGATCGTGCGCCATTGGGCGTTATCGGCCGGCGTGTCGCCGTCGGCATAGCAAGCGTCGATCGAAGCAGCCGGCGGGAAATTGCCCGTGAAGTG
>DATGHJ010000164.1:0-9303 GCA_035308085.1 Trinickia sp.
CATCGCGGTCAGCTTCAGCAGCAGGTCGTAACCGACGTTATGCGCCGTGTCCTCTTCGAAGCGCGACGCGTTGTTGACGACGCACGTCAGCCGGCCGAACGCCGCGACGCAAGCGGGGACGAGCCGCGCCACCTCGGCCTCGACGGCCAAATCGGCCTGTAGCGCCACTGCGCGACGGCCGAGCGCGCCGATTTCGGCGACGAGCGCCTCCGCGTCCTCGCGCGACGCGCTGAAATGCACGGCGACGTCCCAACCGCGCACCGCAAAGCCGAGCGCGAGCGCGCGGCCGATACGGCGGGCGGCGCCGGTAATCAGCACGGCGCGGGCGGCGCCGGGCTCGCCGTAGCGTTCTGCGGCCGCGCTGGGGCGACTAGCGGCGGAATTGCCGGAAATCTCGGACGGGACGGTCATTTACAATGCCGGGATGAATCAAAAAGCTCACCAATCCGACAGTTTACCTGCTCCCGGTCCGACCGCGCTCGGCGCGTCCGAAAAGCTCGTCGCGCTGATCAGCGACGAGATCGCCGCGGACGGCGGCTGGCTGCCGTTCGATCGCTACATGGAACGCGCGCTGTACGCGCCGGGACTCGGCTACTACAGCGGCGGCGCCGTCAAATTCGGGCGCCGCGCCGAGGACGGCAGCGACTTCGTCACTGCACCCGAACTCTCGCCGCTCTTCGCCGCGACGCTCGCGCGGCCGCTTGCGCAGGCGCTCGAAGCGAGCGGCACACGACATCTGATGGAGTTCGGCGCGGGCACGGGCAAACTCGCGGCGGGCCTGCTGGTTGCGCTCGACGCGCTCGGCGCCGCATTCGAAAGTTACTCGATCGTCGATTTGTCCGGCGAGCTGCGCGAGCGGCAGCGCGAGACGATCGAAGCCGAGGCGCCGGCGCTCGCGTCGCGCGTGCGCTGGCTCGACGCGCTGCCCAAGACGTTCGAAGGCGTCGTGATCGGCAACGAAGTGCTCGACGCGATGCCGGTGCGCCTGTTCTCGCACGCGGGCGACGTATGGCACGAGCGCGGCGTCGCGCTCGTGGGGAACGCGCTCGCGTTCGAAGACCGCCCGGTGACCTCCCCCGAGGACGCGGCCTTACTCGCCGAAACCGGAATCGCGGGCGACTACGTCACCGAAACGCACGAAGCGGGCCGCGCCTTCACGCGCACGATCTGCACGATGCTCGCGCGCGGCGCGGCGTTTTTCATCGATTACGGCTTTCCGCGCCACGAGTACTACCATCCGCAGCGCGCGCAAGGCACGCTGATGTGCCACTACCGGCATCGCGCGCACGGCGATCCGTTCGTCTACCCCGGCTTGCAGGACATCACCGCGCACGTCGAATTCACCGGAATCGCCGAAGCCGGCGTCGAAACCGGCGCGGATCTGCTGGGCTACACGTCGCAAGCGCGCTTTCTTCTGAACGCGGGCATCACCGACGCGCTCGCCGAGTTCGATCCCAGCGACGCCGCCCGCTTCCTGCCCGCCGCCAACGCCGTGCAGAAGCTGATTTCGGAGGCCGAGATGGGCGAGCTCTTCAAAGTGATCGCGTTCTCGCGCGGCATCGACGGCACGCTCGACGCCTTCGCGCGCGGCGACCGTTCCCACACGCTCTGAGTTCGGGCGACTCGCGATGATCCGCTGGCTCCTCACCACCTTCATCGCGGTCGCGATCCTGTCCGGCTCGTGGCCGTGGCTCAAGAAGATCGGCATCGGCCGGATGCCGGGGGATGTCACGCTGAAAATCGGCGGACGCGAGTATCCGTTTCCGTTTATGTCGACTTTGGTCGTCTCGATGGTGGTGTCGCTGCTGGTGCGGTTGTTTTGAGGTGCCGGGTCGCGCGTTGGCCGTTCGGCCGAATTCAGTCACCCCAACACCCGCCCCACCGCCGCCACGCGCGCCTGATGCACCGCTTCCTTGATCCGCTCGGGGTGGCCCGCGCACGCCTGCGCAACCGCGCCGGCATCGACCGCGCGCGCCGCGATCAACGCGTCACGTAGCCGCCCGGCCTCGGGAAACTCGCGCGTCTCGAACCCGAGCCGCCCGCGCGCATCCGACTCGCACGCCTGCAGGAATTCGGCAAAACGCGCCGGTTTGCGCAGCGCGTCGCTGCGCTCGAAAAGGCGCACGAGCGCGGCCGCGCCCATCTCCATCACGCGATGAATGTTGCCGTGTTCGCGCGCGACCAGCAGCGCCAGGTCGCGGCAATCGTTCGGCACGCGGAGCCGGTCGCAGAGCGGTTTCAGCAACTCGACGCTGCGCCCTTCGTGGCCGATGTGGCGGGGCAGCACGTCCTCGGGCGTCGTCGCCTTGCCAAGATCGTGGGTGAGCGCGGCAAAGCGCACCGTCAGCGCGTAGCCCTGCGCCGCCGCGTGGTCGACGACCATCATCACGTGCACCCCGGTATCGACTTCCGGGTGATAGTCCGCGCGCTGCGGCACGCCGAACAGGCTGTCGATCTCCGGCAGAATGCGCGCGAGCGCGCCGCATTCGCGCAGCACGCTGAACATTCGCGACGGCTTCTTTTCCATCAGGCCGCGCGATACCTCCTGCCAGACGCGCTCCGGCACGAGCGCATCGACTTCGCCCGCCGCGACCATCGTCTTCATCAGTGCGAGCGTCTCGGGCGCGACGGTGAAGTCGTGAAAGCGCGCGGCAAAGCGCGCGAGCCGCAAGATGCGCACCGGATCTTCGACAAACGCCTCGCCGACGTGCCGGAAAATCCGCGCTTGCAAATCCGCCCGACCGCCGAACGGATCGATGACCGGTCCGGTCAGCTCGCCGTCCGGGCGCACCAAGCGCGCCATCGCATTGACCGTCAGGTCGCGGCGCGCCAGGTCCTCCTCGAGCGTGACGTCGGGCGAGTAGAACAACTGGAAGCCGTGATAGCCGGCGGCGGTCTTGCGCTCGGTGCGCGCGAGCGCGTATTCCTCCTGCGTGTGCGGATGCAGGAACACCGGGAAATCCTTGCCGACCGGACGGTATCCCTGCGCAACCATCTGCTCGGGCGTCGCGCCGACCACGACGTAATCGCGGTCGGACACCGGCATGCCGAGCAGCTCGTCGCGAATCGCCCCGCCTACTGCGTAGATATTCATTCGTCTTGGTCGAGATAGGCGACGGGATGCGGTTCGACCATCGCGTCTTCCACCCAGGCGGCCACCGCCGGCAGCGCGTTGATCCGCGCGACGTACGCCCGCGCCTCGTCGGACAGCTTCGGCGCGTACGTGTTGAAGCGCATCACCACCGGTACATACATCGCATCGGCAATGCCGAACTCGCCGAACAGAAACGGGCCACCGTGCTTGGCAAGGCACTCGCGCCAGATCGCATCGACGCGCGCCACGTCGGCGAGCGCGCCCGGCGTCCCGCCCTTGCCGGGCCGCCGCGCACGGATGTTCATCGACATCGACGAGCGCATGTCGCCGAACCCCGCGTGCATTTCGGCGCAAACGCCGCGTGCGTGCGCACGCGCCGCCGCGTCGCGCGGCCACAGCGCATGCTGCGGATAGCGCTCGGCGAGCGTCTCGAAGATCGCGAGCGATTCCCAGACCGAGCCGCCGTCGTCGCCGACCAGGCACGGCACCTTGCCCGACGGCGAATGCTCGAGAATGCGCGCCTTCGTATCGGGCTCATTCAACCAGATCAGGACTTCCTCGAACGAAATGCCGAAATGCTTCATCAACACCCACGGACGCATCGACCACGACGAATAGTTCTTGTCACCGATTATCAGCTTCATGTTCCAGGCGAGAGGTAAGTTGGATGGACAGACTCGTCAGCGGCCCGCATGGGCGCGAAACGCGTTGAAGCGCGAACGCAACGACGCGCCGCTCAGATACACCGGCGCGATGACATCGATTCCGACCGGTTCGACGCCCAGTTCCGGCGCGAGCGGGCCGTGCATCACGCTGTCGATTTTCATCGAATCGAGATTGTCCCGCGTGAGCATCGGCTCGCCGGGGAGCATCTCGAACGAAAGCGCCTGAAGCCGCGCGAACGCGTCCGGCAAGCGGACGATGCGGGCATCGCGGCCGATCGCTTCGCCGCAAAACCTCACCAGTTGCTCGAGCGTGTACACCTGCGGGCCGCCGAGCTCGTAAGTATGCCCGCCGGCGGCATCGAGATCGAGCACGTTGACGATCGCCTTCACGACATCGCCGACGTAGACCGGCTGGAACTTCGCGTCCGGCTTGGCGAGCGGAATCACGGGAAACATGCGCTGCAGGAACGCGAACGTATTGAGGAACGCATCCTCGGGGCCGAACACGACCGACGGACGGAAGATCGTCCAAGCCAGCGACGCCGACGCGTGCACGGCCTTCTCTCCGTCGCCTTTCGAGCGCAGATACATGCTCGGGCCGCGCGGATCGGCGCCGATCGCGCTCACGTGTATCAACCGGTGGATGCGCTTGCCTTCGCAGGCCGCGACGATCTTCGACGGCAGATCGACATGGAGCTTCGCGAACCCGGAACCATAGGGATCGCCGCTGCCGCCATGCAGCGTGCCGACGAGATTGACGACCGCGTCCGCGCCAACGACAAAGCTCGCGAGCTGCACGGGGTCGAAGACATCGGCTTCAATGACGTCGATCGGGAGGAGCGTGAGATGACTGGCGTTCTGGCGGCGGCGCGTGGCGATTCGCACGTCTTTGCCCGCGGCGACCAGCGCATTCGTGAGATGGCTGCCGATGAAACCCGAGCCGCCGATGAGTGCAATGCATTGATGTCGCATCTTCGACTCCCTGGGTGGAGAGACGCCGTTGCAACGGCTGGCGCTTTGGCCGGTTCGCCGCGCGGTTCCTGTAGGCCTGCGCGGCGACGATGCGTGCTACTACATCAGGGCATGATGTAGCCGAGCCGCTCTTTCAGCGATTGCGGCTTGCCTTCGAACAGCGCCGCGTAATAGACCGTGTTCGACAGCACGTTCTTGACGTAGTCGCGGGTCTCGTTGAACGGAATCGTTTCCGCGAAGATCGCACCTTCCACGCCGCGCGGAAGGTTGGCCTTCCACTGGCGCGGACGGCCGGGACCGGCGTTGTAGCCGGCCGTGGCGAGCACGGCGGAACCGTCGAATTGATTGTAGATCATCGACAAATAGTTCGTGCCGAGCAGGATATTGGTGTTGATGTCGTTCATCTGGGCGCGCGAGAGCGGGCCGAGGCCGATCTTTTTCGCCACCATCTGCGCCGTGCCCGGCATCAGCTGCATCAGGCCGCCCGCGCCGACTTCCGAACGCGCGTCGATGATGAAACGCGATTCCTGGCGAATCAGGCCGTAGGCCCATTCGACGTCGAGCCCGTTGGACTGCGCGTCGCGCTCGACGATATCGCGGAACGGCGACAGGTAGCGCAGCGAGAAGTCGTGCTCGACCTGGGTGCGGTCGGCGGTATTCACGGTGCGGTCATACAGCTCGATACGGCGCGCGTACTCGGCGGCGGCGAGTAGCTGGCGATCGGTCATCTGACGCAACGGCCAGTTCCACTCGCGATTGCCTTCGAGCCGCAGGTTCAGCGCGTAGAAGCGCTGCGCGAGCGCGAAGCCCGGCGTCTGGGACGCTTGCGCCACCTCCGCGTCCGTCACCTTGGTTTGCGGCGGAATCGTGATCTTCTGGCCGAGCTCTTCGGACGCGAGCTGACCGTAGAAATTGTAGTTCCCCGCGATTTGCTCGAAGTCCTGGTTGGCGTTCACGGTGTCGCCGAGCTGTTTCAAGGCGCGCCCGTGCCAGTAGACCCACGCCGGACGCGCCCGCAACTCGGCCGGCATCTGTTCGATCGACCAGCGCACCATCGTCCAGTCGCCGGCGAGCAGTGCGCTGCGCGCGCGCCACTCGTAGGCCGGATACGACAGCGGCGCGTTCGCCGACAGCCGGAACCAGTCGACCGCGCCTGGAACCTGCCGCGCCGCCGCCTGGTAGGCGATCGTGCCCCAGCCGATCGCGCGCTCGGGCGACGCGAGCGACGGCGCCACCGCCGCGAACGTGGCCGCGGCCGTGGCCGGGTCGTTGGCCGCCATGCGCGTGATGGCGAGCAGCGCCAGTTGATGCGAGGTCGAATCGGGCGTCACGCCCTTGGCGAGCAAGAGCGGCGGCGTGGTGGTGGCCTGCTCGAAGAGCGTCGGGTCGGGCGCGGCGGAGCCGAGCGCGTCGACGAGCTTGCCGCCCGTCGTCGTTTGGCCTTGCTCGTACGACAGACGGATCTGCTGCCAGACGTCGTCCGGCGTGAATTGCTGGCTGCTCGCGAGCGCCGTGATCAGGTCGACGCAACCGTCGCCGTACCACTTCGGCTCGACAAGCAGCGCGCGCGCCGCGTCGGCGATGTTCTCGCCTCGCGACAGCTTCGATTCGAGCGCGTAGCACTTCACCTGCGTGTCGTCGTTCAGCACGAAGCGCGCGTATTGCGCGTCGAAGTTCTTCCAATCGTGGCGCGCGCCGAGCACGGTGAGGTAATCGTTGCGCAGGCGGTCGGCGATCGCCGTGCCGTCGTAGCGCTGCAGGAACGACAGCACCGGCGCATCCGGCGCGTCGATCTTCGCGTGCCCCGAGCCGTCGAACAACTGAGGCTTGATCTGGAAGTATTCGAGATACGTCGGCGCCGGGTAATTCGGGATCGTGCTCGCAAGCTGCGCTGCGCGATCGGGATCATTGTTGCGGGCGGCTTCACGCAACTGGATGAAAATCTGATCGTCGCCGGAGAGCTGGGAGAGGGGGGCGGGACGCACGGCGGAAGCCGTGCCGCACGCGACGAGCGTCGCAGCGGCAAGAGCGTAACTGACCGCGCGATATACTCGATAAAGTCGATTGAACATCGTTATTTCTGCGTTGTTTCTGGAGCCAAAAATTGAGCGAAAGCATAGCACGCAACCCTGCGTCGAAACGCAAAAGCGAGCTGCGAAAAAACCTGCTCGAAGCGCGTAAAACCGCGGTCTGCGCGCCTGGCTGCCATGCCGCGCTCGATGCTCGTGTACGCGCAATTCTGGAACACTATGCCCCGCGCGTCGCCGGTTTTTACTGGCCGCTGCCCGGCGAGTTCGACGCGCGCGAATCGCTGGCTCTGTGGCTCTCGCTCGACGCGCATCGACAGGCCGCGCTGCCCGTTATTCAGGATATCGGCAAGGCGCTCGAATTTCATGAGTGGCTGCCGGGCGCGCCGATGAAAATCGGCCATCATCGGATTCCGGAGCCGGAGTCGGCGCGCTTGCTGGTGCCCGATCTGCTCCTCGTGCCCTGCGTGGGGTTCGACGGCAGCGGCTATCGGCTAGGCTACGGCGGCGGCTATTACGACCGCACGCTCGCGGCTTGGCCGGGGGCGTCCAGGCCGGTCACAGTGGGGGTTGCGTTCGAGGCGTGCAGGACGAGCGCGCTGCCGCGCGAGGCGCACGACGTGCCGCTCGATGCGATCGTCACGGATACGGGAACGTATATCGGGGCGAGCCGGGCCTAAAGCGACGCCGCCGCGCGGGCCGCCGTGTCGTATAGTCCGGAAGCGTTGCGCATCAGCTGAGCGGCTTCGCCGATCTGCTCGTTGGTCAGGCCGCTTTCCTTGAGCGTGGCGATCAGGCAGCTCTCGCGCACCTCTCGGTACTTGCTGCAGAGGTCGCGTCCCGCCTGGGTGGCCGAAAAGAACACTTCCTTGCCTGTCTTTTCGCTTTTTACGTACCCTCTAGTCACCAGCTTCTTCAGCGCGTAGGTGGCGACGTGCGTGTCTTCGATATTCAGCACGAAGCAAATGTCCGCGAGCTTCTTCTTGCGTTCGCGATGGCTCACGTGATGCAGCAGCGAGACTTCGATCGCAGTCATGTCCTTCGCGCCCGCGGCCGACATGCAGCGCACCATCCAGCGGTTGAACGCGTTGCTTGCCATGATGAGGCCATATTCGAACTCGGATAATTCCGCACTCGTTTCAGAGACGAGATGCTCCGAGGAAACGATCTTGGTCGGATGACGCGACATGGTCGGCGATTTTCAAGATGGAAGTGGGAAGTGCCCGAAGTGTACGACGCGTACCAATCGTCGCGCTCCTAGCAAAAACGCTTATTGGTAATTTCTCAATATTTTATCGACAATGTATCCTAGCAACCTTGGCGGCTTTGCGTGGGATCAGAGCAGGCGCTGATGCGCCAACCCTGATCGACAGGGGTCACACCCGGTTCGCCCCAGGGCCGCCTTCGTCCAATCACTCTTCATACCGATGAGCCAACCGCGTATCTACCCGTTCGGCGACACCGCCCTGGTCTGCGAGACGCCGCCACCCGCGACGCTCGACTGCCAGCGGCGCATCTGGGCCGCGGCCGAGGCCGCGCGGCAATGGCCGCACGTGGTCGAAGTCGTGCCCGGCATGAACAACCTGACGATCGTGTTCGACCCGCTCGCCACTGACGCCGGGGCGCTCGCCGCAGAGCTTGCCGGCGCCATGGAGCGCGAGCCGGATGCCGCGGCGGCGGGCCGCGAAGTCGAGGTGCCGGTCGAATATGGCGGCGAGTTCGGGCCCGATCTGCTCGCGGTCGCCGAGCACACGGGGCTCACGCCGGACGAAGTGGTCGAGCGTCACGCGGCAGGCGTCTACGTCGTGTTCTTCCTCGGCTTTCAGCCGGGCTTCGCCTATCTGGGCGGGCTCGCGGACGCCTTGCACACGCCCCGGCGCGCGGCGCCGCGGCTCGAGGTGCCGGCCGGGTCGGTCGGCATCGGCGGCGCGCAGACCGGCATCTATCCGGCCGCGGCCCCCGGCGGCTGGCAGTTGATCGGCCGCACCTCGCTCACCCTGTTCGATCCGGCGCGCACGCCGCCCACGCTCCTGCAGCCGGGCGACCGGGTGCGCTTCACTGTCGCGGGGCTCCATCGATGATCGACGTCATTCGCGCGGGGCTTCTCACGACGATTCAGGATCTCGGGCGGCCCGGCTGGCGGCACCTCGGCATCGCGCTCGGCGGCGCGCTCGACACGCTCGCGCTCGAAGTCGGCAACCGCCTCGTCGGCAACCGGCCGCAGGCAGCGGCGCTCGAAGTGACGATGGGACCGACGGTGCTGCGCTTCGCGCGCGCGACGCGAGTCGCGATCACCGGCACCGAGTTCGGCTCGACGCTCGACGGCAAGCCGGTCTACTCATGGTGGAGCCTGCCGGTGAAGGCCGGCCAGGAACTGATCTTGCACGCCGCCAAGCGCGGGATGCGCGCCTACGTGTGCGTCGCGGGCGGCATCGACGTGCTGCCGATGCTCGGCTCGCGCAGCACCGATCTCGGTGCCCGCTTCGGCGGCCTGGGCGGCCGGGCGCTAAAGGATGGCGACCGCCTGCCGATAGGCAATTTATTC
>DATGHJ010000165.1:0-2657 GCA_035308085.1 Trinickia sp.
ATGGTGCTGTTCGCGGCCTTCGAAGTGCTGCTGTTCGAGCAGGCCGGCATCGCTCGCTGCACGCTCGGTGCGTCGTCAGCGGGGCGGTTCGTGCGGGCGGACGAAGCGCTGGTCGGCAACTACGTGAGCGTCTTGCCCGTCGCGGGCGAAGTCGACGGTGCTGCGTCGTTCGAGACGCTGCTCAAGCACGTCAAGGCCGAACTGCTTGGCGTCTACAGCCACGCGGGGCATGCGCCCGCGCTGCCCGATGCGAATGCAAGGGCGAACGCCGGCACGCCGCCGCTGTTCCTGGCGACGTTCAACATGGAACCCGAAACCTTGCCGCCGACGTTCGGCGACCTGCGCGTCGAACTCGCGCCGAGCCCGGTTGCCCACGTCGAATTCAATCTGATGATGAACGTCACCGAAACGGCTCGGCGGATCGTCGTCGATCTCGACGCGCGCGCCGACGTGCTCGACGCGAGCGCCGCCGCGCGCTGGCTCGATCACTACCGCGAAATCCTCGCGCGCATCGCGTCGTTCGGCGGGAGCTGGGCGCCGGCGCCGCGCCAAGCCGCGCTGGCGTCGCTCTGACGTTCCCGCCGATCCGCTTTGAAGCGCTAAACGAGGCTGACTGCAAATGCTCAAGTACGTGCGATACCTGTTGATGTTTCCGCTGCTCATCGTCGCGCTGGCCGGCATCGCCGCCGGCGGGAGCTGGATGTGGAGCGGCTTGATGGTGAGTCTGATCGTGGTGGTGGGCGGCGACGCAATGCTGTCCGACGATCCGGTGTTGCCGGCCTACTCGATGCCGGAGCTGCTCAATGGCGTTCTGTTCTCGACGCTGCCTTTCATTGCCGCGCTGTTCGTGCTGCTCGTCTGGATGACCGCGCCCTCGGGCGATCCGCTCGGCCTCGCGCATGCGGTTCGCGGAGCGGCCGGCTGGGACCTGCTTGCGGCGCGCTCGCGCACCGAGACGGGCGATCTGGCGGGCGGCGTGCTGAGCGTCGTCCTGCTGACGGGAATCGCCGGCATCAACATGGCCCACGAGCTCATGCACCGGAGCAGCCCCGTCATGCGTGCGATGGGGCGGCTGCTGCAAGTGTTCAGCTTCGACGTGCCGGGCCACATCGCGCACCTGAACGGGCATCACGTGCTGGTCGGAACCCGCAATGATCCGTCCACGGCGCGCCGGGGCGAGTCGAGCTGGATCTTCCTCGTGCGGGCCATCTTCACGGGCAACGTGTTTTCTTGGCAGACCGAGCGCGACCGTCTCGGCGCGCAAGGACACGCGGCCTTCTCCTGGCGCAACCGGTTTTTGCAGGGCCACGCGTCGAGCATGGGCGCCACCGCGATCGCGTGGTGGATGAGCGGATGGCGCGGCGCGCTCACGTTCGTCGTGACGGCGGTGCTGTCGAAAGCGCTGCTCGAGCTCGTCAACTACATCCAGCACTACGGGCTCGTGCGCGTGGAGGGCACGCCGATCGAGATCCGCCACTCGTGGAATTCGAACAAGCGCATGAGCACGTATCTGCTGTGCAACGTGACGCGGCATTCGTGGCACCACGTGGAACCCGCGCTGCCGTTCTGGGCGATCAGGCCGATGCCGGAAGCGCCGACGCTGCGTCACGGCTACCTCACGTCGATCCTTATCGCGCTCGTGCCGTGGGTCTGGCATCGCCATATGGCGCGCCCGCTCGCGGATTGGGACGCGCATCACGCGTCGCAGGCGGAATCCCGGCTTGCGTCGGGCGATCCGTGGCAAGCGGCCGGACAGCCCGCGCTCGCGGGCGACGAGGCGGGCGGCGATCATCTGCCGCGTTGAAGCGGCGCTGCCGGGACGACGGAGGACTCACCGTGTGGAACTACGCGCGCTTCTACCTGATGTATCCGCTGCTCATCGCGACGTTCGCGGGCATCTACGCGGGCGGTCCGTGGATGTGGACCGGCACGGCCGTGCTGTTCGTGCTCGCCGTGGGCGGCGACTTCGCGCTGCCCGAGGACCTCGGCGGCTGGCGGCCCGCGCATCCGCTGCTCGTCGACGCCGCGCTGTACGGCACGTTCCCGTTCATCGTCGCGCTGGTCGTCGCCTTGCTGTGGCGCGCGGTCGATCCCGCCGCCGTTCCTGCCGCGGGCGCCGCGCTGCAAGCGCTCGTCGCATGGCGTGCCTCGCCGCCCGCGAGCGCGCTCGACGTGTTCGGTGGCGCGCTCTCCACGTCGCTCTTAATCGGCATCGCCGCGACCAACGTCGCGCACGAACTGATGCACCGGCGCGGCGTCGCGGGGCCGCTCATGGCGAAGGCGTTGCTGGTGTTCAGCTTCGATCTGCCGCTCGTGACGTCGCATCTATACGGACATCACATCCGCGTCGGCACGCGCGCGGATCACACGACGGCCCGGCGCGGCGAATCGAGCTTTCGCTTCATCGCCCGCTCGACGCTGTGCGGAAACCTCAATGCGTGGCGCATCGAGTGCGAGCGTTTGCGCAACCAGGGCCGCGCGCCGGCCGGGCCGGCGAATCGCTGGTTGCGCGGCCACGCGCTGGCGCTCGCCTGCGTCGGCGCGGCGGGATTGATCGCGGGGCCGTGGGGCGCGGCGCTCTTTTTCGCGTGCGCGCTCGCCGCGAAGTCCATCCTCGAACTGATCAACTACATCCAGCACTACGGGTTGATCCGTGT
>DATGHJ010000166.1:0-5259 GCA_035308085.1 Trinickia sp.
GTCGAAGATGTCGACGTGGTTCTGATAGCGCAGCCCTTCGGCTTCGAGCATCTTGCGCGCGGGAGCCGTATCGCGATGCGTGAGCCCGACGCAGTCCTGCGCCTCTTGCGGCAGCAAGTCGACGTACACCGGATAGCGCGGCATCAGCTCCGCAAGAAACGACTTGCGGCCATGCGCGCTCAGATAATCGGCCGCGTTGAAATCGATCTGATAGAAGTGCGAGCCGACCGCCCGCCAGAACGGTGACGTGCCGTCCTCGTCGAAGTGCCCGCGCAGCTCGGCGCAGATGCGTTCCGGAAAGCGGTCGCGGAACTGCGCGATGAACATGAAGCGCGAGCGCGACAGCAAGCCGCCGACGCCGCCCGTCCGGTAGCGCGGGCTCAAGAACAGCGAGCACACCTCGGCATAACCCGTGAGGTCATGCGAAATGTTGAGCGCCGACATCCGGGTCCACACGCCGAGATCCTGGCTCGCATGCACGACCGTGCTCACGCGATAGTTGTAGAACGGCTGCTCGAGGCCGACTTGCGTCTCGATGCCGCACACCCCCGCGACGTCGCCCGTCGCGGTGTCTTCCATCACGAAGAAATAGCCCGCCTCGTGCGGCGCGGCGCGACCGTCCATCGTCTTCTGCGAGCGGGCGATGCGCGCGGCGAGCGCGTCGCGGTCGGGCTTGAATGTCGTGAGGCCCGGACCGGTCTCCTGGGCGAGCGAGACGAGCGCGTCCACATCGCTCGGCTTGACGACGCGAACGACGATCATTGTCCAACTCCTTGCTGGTTATCCGTGTCTCTTTCGGACTCGCGCTGATGCAATGGCACACAGCGCACCGCATCGCCGTCCTGCACGCCGAGCGCGGCCCGCACGGCGCTCGCGAGCGGCGCGCCGGCCGCGCGTTCTTGCGGCAGCTCCGCCAACACGCAGCGGAAGTCGCCCGCGCGGTTGCTCGACACGAGGTAGGTCGTGGCCGACCCGACGCCCGCCGCCGCGCTCTCGTGCACGGCGCGCGTTTCGTTGCGCGCGACGCACGCACTGCGATCGACCTGCGCCGTCAGCACCGGACCCGCGTCGAAAATATCGACGTAGCGATCCGGCTCGAAGCCTTCTTCGAGCTGAATGTCGTAGGCGAGAAGCGCCTGCTCGTCAGGCTCGCCGAGCACGCGCTGCGCCGCTTCGGGCAACAGCGGCACGTAGAGCGGATAGCTCGGCATCACCTCGGCGATGAACGTGCGGCTGCGGCCGCCCGACGCGAGATCGACATCCGTGAAGTCGCGGCCGAAGAACTTGCGGCCCACCGCTTCCCAGAACGGCGACACGCCGGTCTCGTCGGTCACGCCGAGCAGCAGCGAAAACACTTCGGGCGTGAAGCGCTTGCGGTTCGCGGCGATATACATCATCCGCGCCCGCGACATCAGGTGCGCGGCCGCATCGCCGCGCAGCGCGGGGTCGATATAGAAACCCGCGAGGCGGCTCTTGCCGGTCAGTTCGTGCGACATCGTCAACGCGTGAATCTTGCGGTTCACGTGCAGCTCGCGCGACGCATGAATCAGCGCGTCGTTGCGAAACGCGTAGAACGGCTCGGAGTAGCCGGCCGCGGCGACGATGCTCGCCGTGCCGAGCAGCTTGCCGCTCGCGCCGTCTTCGAGCACGAACAGATAGAACTCCTCGCCCGGAAAATCGACATCCGCGCGAAACGAGTCCTCGGACAGCGCGACGCGCGCCTCCAGCGCCTTCCTGTCGCGCGGCAGCGAATGCAGCACGGGCTGCGCGGTGCGCGCCATGTGTTCGAGCGCATCGAGATCAGACAGTCTTCCCGGGCGTACGTAGAGCATCATCGTTCCAGTGTCGGCCGGAGTTGGCGCTTTAGCGTGTCGGCCGGAGTGAGTGCTTCAGCACTTACTCCGGCCCCATGCAGAGCCTTACTCCGGTCCCATGCAAAGCTGTTTGAGCGGGTCGCAACAGAAGCCGCGCGCACAAAAAGCCCGCGCGCGGCAACGGATGCGTTACTTGGCGTGCGCTTCGTTCGTCGCGCCGACCACTTCTTCGATCGCCTTGGCAAGACGCGCGAAGCCTTCGTCGATGTCGGCCTGCGGGATGATCAGCGACGGCGCGAAACGCAGCACGTTCGGGCCGGCGATCAGCAGCATCGCGCCATGCTTTGCGGCAGCGTTCACGAAGTCCTTCGCACGGCCTTCGTATGCGCTCGTCAGCTCGGCGCCGATCAAGAGACCCTTGCCGCGCACTTCCGTGAAGATGCCGAAGCGCTGATTCAACTCGGCGAGCTTCGCCTTGATCGCGGCGCTGCGCTGTTTAACGCCTTCCAGCAGCGCCGGGGCGCTCACGAGTTCGACGACCTTGTCCGCGATGGCCGCACCGAGCGGATTGCCGCCGTACGTCGTGCCGTGCACGCCGACCTTGAAGTGCGCGGCGACTTCCTTCGTCGTCAGCATCGCGCCGATCGGGAAGCCGTTGCCGAGCGACTTGGCCGTCGTGAGGATGTCCGGCGTCACGCCGGTGTCCATGTACGCGTAGAAATGACCCGTGCGGCCGACGCCCGTTTGCACTTCGTCGAAAATCAGCATCGCGCCGTGCGTGTCGCACGCTTCGCGCAGCGCGCGCAGGAACGCCGGATCGGCAGGAATCACGCCGCCCTCGCCCTGGACCGGCTCGACGATGACCGCGCAAGTTTTCGGGCCGATCGCCCGCTTCGCGGCTTCGATGTCGTTGTACGGCAGGTGGATGATGCCGGCCGGCTGCGGGCCGAAGCCTTCCGCATATTTTGGCTGGCCGCCCACGCTGACCGTGAAGAACGTACGCCCGTGGAACGACTGCGTGAACGACACGATCTCGTACTTGTCCTCGCCGTGACGCTCGACTGCCACGCGACGCGCGAGCTTCAACGCCGCTTCGTTCGCTTCGGCGCCCGAGTTTGCGAAGAACGCGCGATCCGCGAACGTCAGTTCTTCGAGTCGTTTCGCAAGACGCAGCACCGGCTCGTTCGTGTATGCATTGCTGACGTGCCACACTTTTTCGCCCTGCTCGCGCAGCACGCGCAGCAATTCCGGATGCGAGTGGCCGAGCGCCGTCACCGCGATGCCGCCGGTGAAGTCGATATAGTCGCGGCCCTGCGTGTCCCAGACGCGCGAGCCCTCGCCGCGGTCCGGCACGAAGGCGGCGGGCGAGAACACCGGCACCATCACTTCGTCGAAGGTCTGGCGGTTCACAGTCAGGTCGTTCATGGCAAATCCTCGTTGGGCAATGTCAGTAGTGTAGGAAACAGGCCGCGCATCGTCTTGCGCATACGCGACGCAAAATATCGGGGTTCAAGTCACACGAATCATGGTTCTTCCGGCCGCTCGATCATCGCGCCCGCGCGCGGCTCGCCTGCATGGCCTTTCGCCGCGCCGTCCGCAGCGCTGCCGTGCTGCTTTTCGAGCCAGTTGCGGCGATCCTCGCGCGGCGTCACGCCGAAGCGCTCGCGATACGCATTCGAGAAATGCGCCGCCGACGAAAACCCGCACGCCAGGCTCACCTGCACGACCGATTTGCTCGTGCGCTGCAGTTGCGTGCGCGCTTTCAGAAGACGCAGGCCGAGGTAGTACTTCGACGGCATCGAGCCGAGATATTGGCGAAAGAGGCGTTCGAGCTGACGGCGCGACACGCCGACGAGGTTCGCGATTTCATCGGTCGTGAGCGGGTCTTCGATGTTCGCTTCCATCAGCAGCAGCGCATCGTTCAGGCGCGGATGCCGCTCGCCGGGCGCGGTGACGAACGGAATGCGCTGGCGCTCTTCGCCGGCTCGCAGAACGCCGACGCCGAGCGCATCGGCGATCCGCTCCGCGAGCTCCGGGCCGTGGTCCCGCGTGATCATCGCGAGCATGAAGTCGACGGTCGCCTGACCGCCCGCGCAGGTCGCGCGATCGCGGTCGATTTCGAAGATCTGCTGCGTGACGATCGAGCGCTCGAACTGCTCGGTGAACTGCTGATAGGTTTCCCAGTTGACGCTCACGCGATAACCGGAGAGCTGCCCCGCCATCGCGAGCCACCAGACGCCGTGGTGGATGCCGGTGAGGAGCGGCGTGCGCTGCCCCACGCGTGCGAGGCTGGCGAGGAAGAGGCGGTAGTCGGCAAATTGCTGGAAGCGCTCGGAGACGAGGATCAGCCAGTCGCAGGCGATGCCGTCGTTGAACGCGGTATCGGCGGGCCAAAGCGCTCCGCCCGAGAGCGGCACGGGCCGCCCGTCCCACGAACAGACTTGCCACCGGTACAAGAGGCGCCCGTCGATCTCGTTGGCGAGCGTGAGCGCATCGACGATCGGCCCGACGCCCGACATCGAGACAGGCGGCAACGCGACGATCGCCACCTGCGTCGCGCGTGCGGGGCTGGCGGGCCGAACCATCAGCGGCACGGCAAGAGAAGCGCGGCGTCCTGCATGGAACCGGGCACGCCGCTTACTTCAAGCTGCCCGAGAGGAACTGCTTCAAGCGCTCGCTCGTGGGCTGCGTGAGCACGATCTTCGGATCGCCCTCTTCCTCGGTGCGCCCTTGATGCAGGAACATGACGTGGTTCGACACATTGCGCGCGAAGCCCATTTCGTGGGTCACGACGATCATCGTGCGGCCTTCCTCGGCGAGCTTCTGCATCACCTTCAGCACTTCGCCGACGAGTTCCGGATCGAGCGCCGAAGTCGGCTCGTCGAACAGCATCACGTCGGGGTTCATCGCGAGCGCGCGCGCAATCGCGACGCGCTGCTGCTGGCCGCCCGACAGATGCGACGGATATTGCTTCTCGACGCGCGGCGCGAGCCCCACCTTCTCCAGATACTGGCGCGCGCGTTCCTCGGCTTCGCGGCGCGGCACGCCGAGCACGTGGATCGGCGCTTCGATCACGTTCTCGAGCACGTTCATGTGCGCCCACAGGTTGAAGTGCTGGAACACCATCGAGAGCTTCGTGCGAATGCGCTGCAATTGCTTGTGATCGGCGACTTCGAGATTGCCCGCGCGATCGGCCTTGGTCTTCACGGTCTCGCCGTCGACGACGATCTGCCCCGCGTTCGGCCGCTCGAGAAAGTTGATGCAGCGCAGGAACGTGCTCTTGCCCGAGCCGCTCGCGCCGATGATGCTGATCACGTCGCCCGCTTTGGCCGCGAGCGACACGCCCTTCAATACTTCGTTGTCGCCGTAGCGCTTGTGAATGTCCTCGGCGACGAGCTTGGTCGCGACGTCTTTGGCGGTGGGCTCCAACGCTTTCTCCTTGAGT
>DATGHJ010000167.1:0-7461 GCA_035308085.1 Trinickia sp.
TACCGGATCGACCTGTTCGACGACCAGGTCGACTCGATCCGCGCGTTCGATCCCGACACGCAGCGCAGCCTCTATCCGGTCGGCGACGTGCGTCTGCTGCCCGGCCGCGAATTCCCGTTCGACGAGGCGGCGCGCACCGCGTTTCGCAGCCGCTGGCGCGAGGAGTTCGAAGGCGACCCGAGCCGCTCGCCGATCTACAAGGATATCGGCAATGGCGTGCCGTCGGCGGGCATCGAGTACTACCTCCCGCTTTTCTTCGACGAAACGGCCACCCTCTTTCACTATTTGCCGGAACGCGCGCAGCTCGTGTTCGTCGGCGATCTGGACAGCGCGATCAGGCGCTTCACCGCCGACACGAAGCAGCGCTTCAACTTCCTGTCGCACGACCGCGAGCGGCCGATCCTCGAGCCGCAGCGCCTGTTCCTGGCCGACGACGATTTCTACACGCTGGCGAAGCCGTTCGGGCGCCTCGTGCTGCCCGCGAACGGCGGCGGCGCATGGGCGAGCCCATTGCCGGATCTCGCGATCGACCGCCACGCGGACGATCCGGTTCTCGCGCTGCGCGCCTACCTGGACACGACGCCGAACCGCGTGCTGTTCGCCGCCGAGTCGGCGGGCCGCCGCGAAACCATCGCGCAGTTGCTCGCCGAAAACCATCTGCGCCCCACGTCGAGCGACAGCTTCGAGAACTGGCTGACGAGCGACGAGCGCTTCGCGCTCGGCGTCGCGCCGCTCGCCAATGGCTTCGCGCTGCCGGGCGAAGGTTACGCGATCATCACCGAGACCGAACTGTACGGCCCGCTCGCGCGCCGCTCCGGACGGCGCCGGCAGGAACAGGCGAGCAACGTCGACTCGATGGTGCGCGATCTGTCGGAGCTGAAAATCGGCGACCCGGTCGTCCATTCGCAACACGGCATCGGCCGCTACATGGGTCTCGTGACGATGGACCTCGGCGAAGGCGACACCGAGTTCCTGCACCTCGAATACGCGGGCGACAGCAAGCTCTACGTGCCCGTCGCGCAACTCCACGTGATCTCGCGCTACAGCGGCGCCGACCCGGAAAGCGCGCCGCTGCATTCGCTCGGCTCGGGCCAGTGGGAAAAAGCGAAGCGCAAAGCCGCTCAACAGATTCGAGATACGGCGGCTGAACTGCTGAACCTGTACGCACGCCGCGCGGCCCGCGAAGGTCACGCGTTCAAGCTCGACCCGCGCGACTACGTGAAGTTCGCCGAGACGTTCGGCTTCGAGGAAACGCCCGATCAGGCGGCGGCGATCGCCGCCGTGATCGGCGACATGACGAGCGGCAAGCCGATGGACCGGCTCGTCTGCGGCGACGTCGGCTTCGGCAAGACCGAGGTCGCGCTGCGCGCCGCCTTCATCGCCGTGATGGGCGGCAAGCAAGTCGCGCTTCTTTCGCCGACCACGCTGCTCGCCGAACAGCACACGCAAACCTTCTCCGACCGCTTCGCCGATTGGCCGGTGCGCGTGGCCGAACTGTCGCGCTTCAAGTCGGGCAAGGAAGTGAGCCAGGCGATCTCGCAGATCAACGAGGGCAGCGTCGACATCGTGATCGGCACGCACAAGCTGTTGTCGTCCGACGTGCAGTTCAAGCGGCTCGGCCTCGTCATCATCGACGAGGAACACCGCTTCGGCGTGCGGCAGAAAGAGGCGCTCAAAGCGCTGCGCGCCGAAGTCGACGTGCTCACGCTCACCGCGACGCCGATTCCGCGTACGCTCGGCATGGCGCTCGAAGGGCTGCGCGATTTCTCGGTGATCGCGACCGCGCCGCAAAAGCGGCTCGCGATCAAGACCTTCGTGCGGCGCGAGGAAGAAAGCGTGATCCGCGAGGCGATGTTGCGCGAATTGAAGCGCGGCGGCCAAGTCTACTTCCTGCACAACGAAGTCGAGACGATCGAGAATCGCCGCGCCATGCTCGAAGAACTCGTGCCCGAAGCGCGCATTGCCGTCGCGCACGGGCAGATGCACGAGCGCGAGCTCGAGCGCGTGATGCGCGATTTCGTGGCGCAGCGCGCGAACGTGCTGTTGTGCACGACCATCATCGAGACCGGCATCGACGTGCCGAGCTCGAACACGATCCTGATTCATCGCGCCGACAAGTTCGGTCTCGCGCAATTGCACCAATTGCGCGGGCGCGTCGGGCGCTCGCACCACCAGGCGTACACGTACCTGCTCGTGCACGATCCGCAGGCGCTCACGAAGCAGGCCCAGCGCCGCCTCGAAGCGATTCAGCAGATGGAGGAGCTCGGCTCGGGCTTCTATCTGGCGATGCACGACCTCGAGATCCGCGGCACGGGCGAAGTGCTCGGCGACAAGCAATCGGGCGAGATCCAGGAGATCGGCTTCCAGCTTTACACCGACATGCTCAACGACGCCGTGAAGGCGCTCAAGGACGGCCGCGAGCCTGATTTGACGGCGCCGCTCGCCGCCACCACCGAAATCAACTTGCACGCGCCGGCGATCCTTCCCGCCGACTACTGCGGCGATGTGCAGGAGCGGCTGTCGCTCTACAAGCGTCTCGCGAATTGCGAGCACAACGATGCGATCGACAACATCCAGGAAGAGCTGATCGACCGCTTCGGCAAGATGCCGCAGCAGGCGCATGCGCTGATCGAAACGCACCGGCTGCGGCTTGCGGCCAAGCCGCTCGGCATTTCGAAGATCGACGCGGGCGAAGCCGTGATCGGCTTGCAGTTCATCCCGAACCCGCCGATCGACGCAATGCGGATCATCGAGATGGTGCAAAAGCACAAGCACATCAAGCTCGCCGGCCAGGACAAGCTGCGCATCGAAACGCGCAGCCCCGATCTCGCGGTGCGCGTCTCGACGGTCAAGGAGACGCTGCGCGCGCTCGGCACGCCGTCGAAGCAAGGCGCGCAGGCGGCTGCGGCGGCACGCTGAGCGCGCGCAAACCTCGAGCCCCGTCCGTCAGCCGCATGGAAGCGGCGTTTGGATGCGCTGCCGCATCGCCGCGCGACCCAGTTCGCCTGACGGTTTGCCGCACGACGAAGGTCGCCCGACGCAAACTCCCAGCCGAGCGCAAGCGTTATACCTCGCTCGCGGCGCAAGGAGCGTTCGCCGCCACGCGCAAGCGCCCAGCGACCGCTTTGGCGCACACTGATTTTTCGGTATGATCGAAAGACTAATGAGCTGGAGCCTTCTCATGTCACAGATCGCTGAAACGGCGCATCTCGTTCCCCCCGTCTCCTCGCATCCGCAGCCCTCTTCCCCCGCCTCCTCCCCTTCGTCGCCCGTCAGCCTGCCTTGGGTCGAGCGTCTCGTATCGATGAATACAACGAGCCGCCTGCCGAACCTGGGCCTGATCGAAACCGTGCGCGACGCATTGCGCGAACGCGGGATCGAAGCGACGCTCACGCACGACGCACGCGGCCAATGGGCGAACCTGTTCGCCACCGTGCCCGCGCACGACGGCGAGACAAACGGCGGCATCGTGCTGTCGGGGCATACGGACGTGGTGCCGGTCGACGGCCAGCAATGGGACAGCGACCCGTTCAAGCCAGAAACGCGCGACGGCAAGCTCTATGGGCGCGGCACCTGCGACATGAAAGGCTTTATCGGCGCCGCGCTCGCGCTCCTGCCCGAGATGCAGGCGACGAAGCTAGCGAAGCCGATTCACTTCGCGCTGTCGTTCGACGAGGAGATCGGCTGCGCCGGGGCGCCGCTCATGATTGCCGATCTGCAAAAGCGCGGCGTGAAGCCGGACGGCTGCATCGTCGGTGAGCCCACGAGCATGCGGCCGATCATCGCGCACAAGGGCATCAACGCGTACCAATGCTGCGTGCGCGGCCACGCGGCGCATTCGTCGCTGACGCCGAAGGGATTGAACGCAATCGAATACGCCGCGCGCCTGATCTGCCATATCCGCGACATGGCCGAGCGCTTTCGCGCGGAAGGTCCGTTCGACGACCTCTACGACGTGCCGTTCACGACCGCCCAGACAAGCACGATCGAAGGCGGCAACGCGCTCAACACCGTGCCCGCCGAATGCCGCTTCGCGTTCGAATTCCGCAATCTGCCGACGCTCGACCCCGAGCCGATCTTCAAGCGCATCGAAGACTACGCGACGCACACGCTGCTGCCGCAGATGCAGCGCGAGCATCCGAACGCGGCGATCGAGTTTTCGAAGATCGCCGCGGCTCCGGGTCTCGACGCGTCGGAACAAGCCGCGATCACGCAGCTCGTGCGCGCGCTCACCGCGAATCAAGAAAAGCGCAAGGTGGCCTACGGCACCGAAGCAGGCCTTTTCGCGCTAGCCGGCGTGCCGAGCATCGTCTGCGGCCCCGGCAACATCGAGCAAGCGCACAAACCCAACGAGTATGTCGAACTCGATCAACTGATCGCCTGCGAGCGCTTCTTGCGCAAGTTCATCCATAGCATGTCGGTGGAGGCGCACGCGTAACGCGTGCAATGGTTAGCGACCGAGCACCGCCGATCTCCTACGAAACGAGACGCCCACGCCCATGTCCACCGCCACGCCGCAGCACAGCAATCACACGATTGACGGCGAACCGATCCCCACGCTGGATGCGATCGCCACGCAGCACTTCGCGCTCACTCCCTGGGTCACGCGCACGCCGGTGTTCGAACGTCAGGACTTTCCGTCGCTCGAAGGGACGCACGTCAACTTCAAGTTCGAACTGCTGCAGGCAAGCGGCAGCTTCAAGGCGCGCGGCGCGTTCACGAACCTGCTCGCACTCGACGCCGCGCAACGCGGTGCCGGCGTGACCTGCGTCTCGGGCGGCAATCACGCGGCGGCAGTGGCGTACGCCGCGATGCGCCTCGGCATCAGCGCGAAAGTCGTGACCTTCCGGACCGCGAGTTCGTCGCGCATCGCGCTGTGCAAGCAATATCGCGCGGAAGTCGTGACGGCCGATACGCCCGCCGAGGCATTCGAACTCGTGCGCCGTATCGAAGCCGAGGAAGGCCGCTACTACGTGCATCCGTTCAACGGCTATCGCACCGTGCTCGGCACGGCGACGCTCGGCTACGAATGGGCCACCCAGACGCCCGACCTCGACGCGGTGATTCTGCCGATCGGCGGCGGCGGTCTCGCGGCCGGCGTCTCGACGGCGCTGCGTCTCGCGAATCCGCGCGTGCACGTATACGGCGTCGAGCCGGAGGGCGCCGATGCGATGGGCAAGAGCTTCGCCGCCAATCACACGGTCAAGATGGGGCCGATGCACACGATCGCCGATTCGCTGATGGCGCCTTACACCGAGCAGTACAGCTACGAGCTGTGCCGGCGGCACATCGACCGCCTCGTGACCGTCTCGGACGACGAGTTGCGCTCGGCGATGCTCAAGCTCTTCGCGAATCTCAAGCTCGCAGTGGAACCCGCGTGCGCGGCGGCCACGGCGGCCCTGCTCGGGCCGCTGCGCGAGACGCTGCAGGGCAAGCGCGTCGGTGTGCTGTTATGCGGGACCAATACCGACCCGGTGACGTTTGCGGCGCAGATCGAAAGCGCAAAGCCCTGACGCGCGTTTGCGCGCAGCGGTGCGCAACAACCTGCGCATCGCGGGCCTTTTCTCTATCGCGTTTTTTCCGCGCGCTCCGATCAAGGCTTGTTGTCCTCGAACATGTTCATGATCTGCTGTTTCTCGGTCGACGACACGTCCGGCGTCTGAAGCCCCGCCGGCCCGATGCTGCCCACCGCATCGCTCGCCGCCGCAAGCGCATTGCCCGAATCGAGGCCGATGCTCGCGACGAAGCCGTTGCCCGGCACCATGTCCGCGAAATACAGCTCGCCGTCGACGGTCGTCACGCTATCGGGCATCGGCATCTGCTGCTGCGGCACGCCGCGCAGCGCGCGGCCCATGTAGTCGACCCAGATCGGCAGCGCGAGCTGCGCGCCGAATTCGCGGCTGCCGAGGCTCTTCGGCTGGTCGTAGCCCATCCAGGCGACCGCGACGAGCGACGGTTGATAGCCGGCGAACCAGCCGTCCTTCGCGTCGTTGGTCGTACCCGTCTTGCCCGAGAGGTCCGAGCGGTGCAGCACGTTCGTGCCCGCGCCCGTACCCGACGTCGCGACCGAATGCAGGAGGCTGTTCATGATGTAGTCGTTCGCCGCGCTGATCGTGCGTGGCGCGTTCTGTCCGGCGACGATCGGCTGCGCCTTCGAGATCGGCTGGCCGCGCGCGTCGTCGACTTCGGCGATCAGATACGGATTGATGCGATAGCCGCCGTTCGCGAATACGCTATACGCTCCCGCTGATTGCAACGGCGTAACGAGACCTGCACCGAGCGCCATCGGCAAGTACGGCGGCGTCTTGTCCGGGTCGAAGCCGAACTTTTGAGTCACGTAGTCCTGCGCGTACTTCGTGCCGATGTACGAGAGGATGCGGATCGACACGAGGTTCTTCGACTTCTCGAGCGCGACGCGCAGCGGCATCGGACCGTCAGGCTGATCGTCATCCTTCGGCTCCCACGCGTCGCCGCCCGGCGTGCTCGGCGGGAAGTACAACGGCGCATCGTTGATGATCGTCGCCGGCGCGAGCCCCTTGTCGAGCGCGGCCGAATAGATGAACGGCTTGAAGCTCGAGCCCGGCTGGCGCCATGCCTGCGTCACGTGGTTGAACTTGTTCTTGTTGAAGTCGAAGCCGCCGACGAGCGCGCGGATTGCGCCGTCCTGCGGCGTCAGCGACACGAGCGCGCCCTCCACTTGCGGCAATTGCGTGATCTGCCAATCGCCATCCTTCGCGCCCGGCATCACGCGAATGATCGAGCCGGGCTTGATGCGCTGCGTCTGATTCGCGCGCGGGCTCAGCGCCGTCGCGACGAACTTGAGGCCATCGCCCTTCAACGTCGCCGTCGTGCCGTCGACGAACTGCGCCGTCACCGAAGTCGGGCTCGCCGCGGTCACGACGGCCGCGACGATCTCGCCGTTGTCGGGGTGATCGGCGAGCGCGTCGTCGATCGCCTGGTCGCGGTCGTCGGCGTTGTCCGGCAGTTGGATGAAGCCTTCCGGGCCGCGATAGCCATGGCGCCGCTCGTAGTCCATCACGCCCTTGCGCACCGCCCGATAGGCGGCGTCCTGATCGGCCGAATCGATGGTCGTCACGACGGTCAGGCCGCGCGTGTAAGTCTCATCCTTGTATTGCGCATACATGAGCTGACGCACCATTTCGGCGACGTACTCGGCATGCACGCTGTACTCGTTGCCCGCAACCTTCGTGTGAATCGGCTCCTTCACCGCTTCATCGTATTGCGCCTGCGTGATGTAGTTCAGATCGAGCATGCGCTTCAGGATGTATTCCTGACGGATCTTCGCGCGCTTGGGATTGACGATCGGGTTGTACGCCGACGGCGCCTTGGGCAAGCCCGCGAGCATCGCCGCCTGAGCGAGCGTGATGTCCTTCAGGTCCTTGCCGAAGTAGACGCGCGCCGCGGCGGCGAAGCCGTACGCACGCTCGCCGAGATAGATCT
>DATGHJ010000168.1:0-4843 GCA_035308085.1 Trinickia sp.
GTTGTCCGCCTCGAAGCGCATCACGACGACCGGCGTCGTGTTCGACGAACGAGCGAGGCCGAAGCCGTCGGGATACTCGACACGCAGGCCATCGATCTTCACGACCTCGTCCGCGCCCGTAAACCGGGCCTCTTTTTGCAGGCGTGCGATCAGCGCGAAGTTCTCGCCTTCTTCGAGTTTCAATTGCAGCTCGGGCGTGGAAAGCGAATTCGGCAGATCGTTCAGGACTTTGCTCGGGTCCTGCACGCGCGACAGGATTTCGAGCAAGCGCGCGCCCGTGTACAAGCCGTCGTCGAAGCCATACCAGCGGTCCTTGAAGAACACGTGGCCGCTCATTTCGCCCGCGAGCGGCGCGCCCGTCTCGCGCAGCTTCGCCTTCACGAGCGAGTGGCCCGTCTTCCACATGAGCGGCTCGCCGCCCTGCTCGCGCACCCACTTCGCCAGATTGCGCGTGCACTTCACGTCATAGATGATCTGGCCGCCCGGGTTGCGCGAGAGCACTTCCTGCGCGAACAGCATCAGTTGGCGGTCCGGATAGATGATCTGGCCGTCCTTCGTGACGACGCCCAAGCGGTCGCCGTCGCCGTCGAACGCAAAGCCGATTTCCGCGTCGGTTTCTTTGAGCGCACGGATCACGTCCTGGAGGTTCTCGGGGTGTGCCGGGTCCGGATGGTGATTCGGGAAGTTGCCGTCGATCTCGGTAAACAGTTCGACGAGTTCGCAGCCGAGCGCCTTGAAAAGCCGCGGCGCGAGACCGCCTGCCACGCCGTTGCCAGTATCGACGACGATCTTCAGCGGCCGCGCGAGCTTGATGTCGCTCGTGATGCGCTGCAAATACGTGTCGGCGATGTCGTACTGCTCGAAGCTGCCGCTGCCTTCCGCGTAATTGCCGTCGGCGATGCGCTTGTAGAGCGCTTGAATCTGGTCGCCGTAGATCGCCGCGCCGCGCAGCACCATCTTGAAGCCGTTGTAGTCGGGCGGGTTGTGGCTGCCCGTCACGACCATGCACGAATCGACCTTGCGCTCGCCGCCCGCGAGCTTGAGCGGCACGCTGGCCGCGAAGTAGCCGACCGGCGTCGGCACCATGCCGATGTCGACCACGTCGACGCCCGCCGAGCGCAAGCCGTCGGCGAGCGCCGCAATCAGCTCCGGTCCCGACAAGCGTCCGTCGCGCGCCACGACGACGGCGTCGCCGCCCTGCGCGCGGATTTCGCTGCCGAACGCGCGGCCGATCTGCCGCGCGGCATCCGCGTCGAGCGTCTTGCCGATGACGCCGCGAATGTCATACGCCTTGAAGATGGATTGGGAAATCATGATTAGGCTCTCAGTTGCTTGCGACAGGTGGGAAGGAAAGGGAACGGTACCTCGCTAGACCCGGCGTGAGGAGCGACGCCGGGAAAGCCGCTCTCCGGCGCGGCGGGAGGCGCGCCGCGGCACGATGCGTCGGCGCCGGGAGCGAGCCGGTTCCCACTTATAATCGCGGTTTTTAGAAAAGCGTCAGACGCGCCCATTTTAATGCTTAGAAGCCCTCCTGCCGCAACGTCGGCGGCGCAATTTCCGTACCGCGCATGCTGAAGCGCTTCGCGAATCCGGACGTCGCCAAAGCCGTCGCGAACATCGTCTGGCTCGGGCTCGAGCGTCTCACGCAAATCGGCGTTGCGATTGCGATCAGCGGCATGCTCGCGCGCCACTTCGGTCCCGACGTGTTCGGCAAGTGGCAGTACGCCAATACGCTGCTGCTCGTGCTCGCGCCGGTCACCTGGGTGTGCGGCGCCGAAATCCTCGTGCCGACCATCGTTCATCGTCCGCCCGCGCAGCTCGGCACCGTGCTCGGCAGTGCGTTCGTGCTGCGCCTTGGCGTCTCCGCCGTCGCGTTGCTCATCACGTGGGCCGGCATCGCAGCGGGCGCGACCGATCCGCTCGTCGGCGCGATGCTCGCCGGTCTTGCCGTCACGATGCTGTTTCGCGAGCCGTTCGTCGGCGTGATCAACTCGTGGCTGCAGAGCATGACGTACAGCAAGCCGCAGTTGCTCACGAGCATGACGACGGCGCTCATCAAAGCCGCCTTCGTCTACGTGCTCGTGCGCGCCGCGGCGGCGCCCGCGCGCTTTTCGTGGCTGTGGGCCGCGGAATCGGCGGCGATCGGCATGGTGCTGGTTCTCTATTACATCCATAGGAATGGCGGCAAGCTAGGCTGGCACGTCGATCGCTCGCTCTTTCGCCACTTCGCGACCGCGGGCACGGTGTTCTGGATCGGTCTCATCTGCATGTATCTGTTCCTGAAACTCGACCGGCTGATGCTCGAGCGCGCGATCTCGTTCGCCGATCTCGGCCGCTACTCGGCCGCGCAACAGATCAACGAGAACTGGATCGCGCTCGCGCTGATGCTCGCGCAGACCATCGCTCCCGCGTTCGTCTATCGCGTGCAGGACGTCGCGCTCTTGCGCCGCAACATGCTGCGCCTCACGCTGATGGCCGCCGCGCTGATGATCGCGGGCGCGTTCGTGCTCGACCTGCTCGCGCACGTCATCATCACGCGCGTGTTCGGACCGAACTTCGAAGCCGCGATCGATATCTTCCGCTGGGCCGTATGGCTTTCGGTGCCGGCCGGCGTCGAAGCGATCGGCAACCTCGTCGTGCTCAAATACCAGGCGAAGTTCGTGCTGCTGTCGAAATGGCTCTTCGCGCTTGCGGTCGCGTTCGTCGTGAATCTGCTGCTGATCCCTCGCATCGGCTCATACGGCGCGCTCGCCGGGCTCGCGGCCGGCTATTTCGCCGCCGCCTCGGTCAACCTCTACTACATCCGCTACAAACTGCGCCCATGACGACGCCCTTCCCTTCCACCGTCGTGAATGTCGTGCTCGACGACGTTGCCGTGCTGATGCCCGCGTACAACGGGCAGCAAGACGTCGAGCGCACGCTCGCCTCGTTCATCGAAAGCGCGCCCGTCGTGCATGTGCTGATCGTCGACGACGGCAGCACGCCGCCGATCGTCGCGCCGACGCTGCCGGGCGTGTCGATCGACGTGCTGCGCATGCCGGTCAACGGCGGCATCGAGCGCGCGCTGCAGGCGGGCATCGACGCGCTCGCCGAGCGCGGCTTCAAGTACGCCGCGCGCATCGACGCGGGCGACCTCGCCGCACCGGGACGGCTCGCGAAACAGCGCGCGTATCTCGAAGCGCATCCGCGCGTGGCCGCCGTCAGCATGTGGACGCAGGTCATCACGCGCGACGGCAAGCCGCTCTTCATGCTCACGCCGCCCGCGGAGCCGCGCGCGCTTCGACGCACGCGCTTCTTCCGCGTGCCGCTTATCCATCCGGCGACGACGCTGCGCATCGACGCCGTGCGCGAAGTCGGCAACTATCGCGCGAAATACCGCGCAGCCGAAGACCTCGATTTGTTCCTGCGCCTGATGGAGCGCTACGACTGCGCGAACCTGCCGGAACTCGGCCTTTACTACGAGCTGAACGAAGGCGGCATCAGCGCAACGAAACGGCGCCGTCAAGTGAGCTCGACGCTCGCGCTGCAACTGCGCTACTTCAATCCGCTCAATCCGTACGACTGGCTCGGACTCGCGAAGAACCTGCTGCATTTCGTGACGCCGTACACGATGCTGCAACGGATCAAGCGCTCGCTGTTTTCGGCGCATACCGCTTAAAGCTTGCGGCACCGCGTTCATTCACGCCACCGCGCTCTCATCTCATGGACCGCATGAAGCCCCGCATGAAGCCAGCTTCCAAGCCGCTTGCCATCAGCCTCGTCTGCAACACCGCGTGGGCAATCTATACCTACCGGCACGGCCTGATCAAGATGCTCGTCGGCAAGGGCGCCGATGTGACGGTGCTCGCGCCGCGCGACCGGACGTTCCCGCTGCTCGAACAGATGGGCTGCCGCTGCATCGACCTGCCTGTTGCTTCGAAGGGCACCGATCCGCGCGACGACCTGCGCACGATGTTCGCGCTCTATCGCCTGTACCGGACCATCAGGCCGAATCTCGTCTTCCACTACACGATCAAGCCGAACATCTTCGGCTCGATCGCCGCGAAGCTCGCGGGCGTGCCTTCGGTGGCCGTGACGACCGGGCTCGGCTACGTGTTCATCCAGAAGAGCCGCGCCGCGCAGGTCGCGAAACAACTTTACCGCTTCGCGTTTCGCTTCCCGCGCGAAGTGTGGTTCCTCAATCGCGACGACCAGGCGGCCTTCATGAACGAGCGCCTGCTCGCGCATCCGGAACGCGCGCGGCTCTTGCACGGCGAAGGCGTCGACCTCGATCACTTCGCGTACCAAAGTCTGCCGGAAAAAAAATCAGAATTTATTTTTGTATTAATTGGGCGCTTGCTTTGGGATAAGGGCGTCGGCGAATATGTCGAGGCCGCGCGGCGCCTGCGCACGAAATATCCGCAGGCGCGCTTTCAACTGCTTGGGCCGGTCGGCGTCGCGAATCCGAGCGCGATCTCGCAAACGGAGGTCGACGCGTGGCAGGGCGAAGGGCTGATCGAATACCTGGGCGAAGCGCACGACGTGCGTCCGCACATCGCCAACGCCGACTGCGTCGTGTTGCCGTCGTATCGCGAAGGCGTGCCGCGCACGCTGATGGAAGCGTCGGCGATGGGCCGCCCGATCGTCGCAACCGACGTGCCTGGGTGCCGAGAAGTCGTCGCCGACGGCGTCACCGGCCTCTTGTGCGAAGTGCGCAACGCGGAAAGCCTCGCGGCCAAGCTCGCGCAAATGCTCGAGATGAGCGCCGACGCGCGGCGCGCGATGGGCGAGAACGGCCGACACAAAGTCGCGGCAGAATTCGACGAGGCAGCGGTGGTCGAACGCTACAAGGACACCTTGCGCA
>DATGHJ010000169.1:0-2154 GCA_035308085.1 Trinickia sp.
TGCTCGCGGCGCTTGCTGAAGGCGAAACGACGATCACGAACCTGCTCGATTCGGACGACACGCGAGTCATGCTCGACGCGCTCGAAAAGCTCGGCGTGCAATTCAAGCGCGACGGCGACGTGTGCGTCGTCACGGGCACGCGCGGTGCGTTCGTCGCGCAACAGGCCGATCTGTTCCTAGGCAATGCGGGCACGGCGATTCGTCCGCTGACTGCCGCGCTGGCCGTCAACGGCGGCGAATACCGCGTGCACGGCGTGCCGCGCATGCATGAGCGGCCGATCGGCGACCTCGTCGACGGGCTTCGTCAGATCGGCGCGAAGATCGACTACGAGCTGAACGAGGGCTATCCGCCGCTCAAGATTCACGCGGCGCCGGTCTCGGTCGACGCGCCAATCCGTGTGCGCGGCGACGTGTCGAGCCAGTTCCTGACCGCGCTCCTGATGACGCTGCCGCGCGTGCGTTCGCAAAGCGGCTCGATCGTGATCGAGGTCGAAGGCGAGCTGATCTCGAAGCCGTACATCGAGATCACGATCAAACTGATGGAGCGCTTCGGCGTTACCGTCGAGCGCGAAGGCTGGCAACGCTTCACCGTGCCGGCCGGCGCGCGCTACCAGTCGCCGGGCACGATCATGGTCGAAGGCGACGCGTCGTCGGCGTCGTATTTCCTCGCGGCGGGCGCGCTGGGCGGCGGGCCGATCCGCGTCGAGGGCGTGGGGCGCGCGAGCATCCAGGGCGACGTGGGTTTTGCGACCGCGCTGATGAAGATGGGCGCGAACGTGACGATGGGCGACGACTGGATCGAAGTGCGCGGCGTCGGCCACGACCACGGCAAGCTCGAAGCGATCGACATGGACTTCAATCTGATTCCGGACGCCGCGATGACGATCGCGGTCGCCGCGTTGTTCGCCGACGGCGCGACTACGCTGCGCAACATCGCGAGCTGGCGCGTGAAGGAGACCGACCGGATTGCCGCGATGGCGACCGAACTGCGCAAGGTTGGCGCGACGATCGAAGAGGGCGCCGACTACTTGGTCGTGACGCCCCCCGCCCGGCTCACCCCGAACGCCGCCATCGACACCTATGACGACCACCGCATGGCGATGTGCTTCTCGCTCGTCTCGCTGGGCGGCGTGCCGGTGCGGATCAACGATCCGAAGTGCGTCGGCAAGACCTTCCCCGATTATTTCGAGCGCTTCAAGACGCTCGCCGCGACCTGACCGACGTTTTTATCGATGAGATCGACTCGCCCCTTTCACCAGACGCCCGTCATCACGATCGACGGCCCGACCGCTTCCGGCAAGGGCACGGTCGCCACGCTGGTCGCCGCCCATTTGGGCTTTCACCTGCTCGATAGCGGGGCGCTGTACCGGTTGGCCGCGCTGGCGAGCTTGCACTACAACGTGCCGCCCGACGCGCCTGACGAGCTCGCGAAGTTGGTCGGCGATCTCCATATCACGTTCCGCGAGGGCCTGGCGCAGCTCGACGGCGTCGACGTTTCGACCGAAATTCGCGCGGAGGCGATCGGCAACCGGGCGTCGGCCATCGCCGTGCACGCGCCGGTGAGAGCCGCCCTGGTGGCGCGCCAGCGGGCGTTCCGCAAGGAGCCGGGGCTGGTGGCGGACGGTCGCGACATGGGCACCGTGATCTTTCCCGATGCGGGGCTGAAGGTGTTCCTGACGGCCAGCGTCGAGGCCCGCGCCTCGAGACGGCATAAGCAATTGATCCAAAAAGGATTTTCTGCTAAGATAGATGACTTGCTTCAGGATTTGCGTGAACGCGACGAGCGCGACAGTACGCGCGCCGCCGCGCCGCTCAAGCCTGCGGCGGATGCGAAGCTGCTCGATACCTCGGCTCTCTCGATCGACCAGGCGGTCGAACAAGTGGTGCAGTGGTACCGGGCGCTTCAATCGCGCGCGTGAGCCGTTTCGCTCGCGCGCCGCGGCTGGCAGTAGGTGTTCCGCGATTGGCGCGGAGCGTGTTTTAACCCTTAACCCCGTATGGCTTTCGCTGTTGCGCCGTGGTTCCCGGTCCTTGAATCGCCGGGCAGGCAGTGCGAAAAACCATGCAAATTTCGATTTTTATGTCCGACCTGCAAACTTCCACCCCGAATACCGAATCCTTTGCGGCTCTGTTCGAAGAGTCGCTGACCAAGCA
>DATGHJ010000170.1:0-2242 GCA_035308085.1 Trinickia sp.
AGCTCGCGATCGTCGGCCGCACCGGCTCGGGCAAATCCACGATGGTAAAGCTGCTGGCCCGGCTGATCGAACCGACCAGCGGGCGCGTGACTCTGGACGGCCGCGAAATCAGCAGCCTGCCGCTCGGCTCCTTGCGCAAAACGATCGGCGTGGTGCCGCAGGAGCCGACGCTGTTTTCCGACACTTTGGGCCGCAATATCGCCTTCGGCCGCACTGACGCACCGCTCGAAGACCTCGAGAACACCGCGCGGATTGCAGGCCTCGAAGGCGATATCGCGATTATGCCGTACGGCCTCAATACGATCGTCGGCGAACGCGGGATGTCGCTCTCCGGCGGGCAGAAACAGCGGGTCACCATCGCGCGCCTTTTGATTTACAACCCCGCGGTGGTGGTGCTCGACGACGCGCTTTCGAGCGTCGACACCGAAACCGAACGCGCGGTGTTGCAGAGCCTGGGGGAGACCGTCAAGGGGCGCACTACGATCGTGGTGGCCCATCGCGCCTCGACCGTGCGCGACGCTGACGAAATCGTCGTCCTCGACGACGGCACCATCGCCGAGCGCGGGACGCATGAGCAGTTGATGGCGATGCGGGGAATCTACGCCGAGCTGTTTCGCCGCCAATTGTTGGAGGAGGAGCTGGCGCGCTATTAGCTCATGCAAGTCGCACGCGAAGAAGAGTTGGGCCGCGTTTACGACTGGCGCCTACTTAAATGGATCTGGAGCTTCGTCCGGCCCTATCGGCGGCTGTTCTGGCTCTCGGTGATCCTGATGCCGCTCAACTCGGCATTCGCGCTGGCACAGCCGTACGTCTTCAAGCTTACGATTGATACTTTCCTGGCGGCGCACAAAATTGTCGCACCCGGATGGCTTCGGCCGATCCTTGCGGCTTCACACGGGCATGGGTTGCTGATGATGGGCGCCATCTACCTGGGACTGCTGTGCGGCGAGGTTGCGAGTTTCTACGGCCAGTTCTACCTGACCATGATGGTCGCGCAGTACAGCCTGTCGGACCTGCGCTTGGCACTGTTCAAACACGTCGAGCGGCTGCCGATGGCGTTTTTCGATCGTACGCCGGCCGGGCGCCTGGTCAGCCGCATGACCACCGATATCGACGCCATCAACGAAATGTTCAGCGCCGGTTCGCTGACCCTCTTCATCGATTTTCTCACGCTCGGCGGCATCGTCGCGATCATGTTCGCGTTCAATGCCCGGCTGGCCTTATGGTCGCTATGCGCGGTGCCGCCGCTGCTGCTGGTGATCAATTTCTTCCGCGTACGCCTGCGCGTCGTTTACCGTGAGATCCGCGAGCGCCTGGCGGCACTCAACGCCTATCTCGCCGAAGCCTTGAGCGGGATGGCAGTGATCCAACTCTTCACGCGCGAACGCGAAAGTTTCCGCGAATTCGACGAACTCAACGAACGGAGCCGCGACGTCCAGCGCGTCTCGAATCTCTATGACGGCATCCTTTATTCGACGGTCGAGACGCTGAGTTCGGTTACCCTGGCGATCACGCTGTGGGTGGGTGGCGGCGAGGTAATTCATCGGATCATCACGGTGGGCACCCTCTTCGCCTTCTTTGACTATGCGCAGCGCTTCTTCAATCCGTTGCGCGACGTTTCCTCCAAGTATACGACCCTGCAATCGGCGCTGGCGGCGGTCGAACGGATCGAGGCTCTGATGGCGACGCCGGCGTCGATCACGAGTCCAGCGCTGCCGCGGCGCGTTAGCGGGGGCAGCGGCGCGATCGCTTTCGAGCATGTCAGCTTCGAATACCGCACCGGCGAGCCGGTGCTGCGCGACTTGAGCTTTCGCGTCGAGCCGGGGCAAAAGATCGCGATCGTGGGTGCAACCGGTGCGGGCAAGACCACCGTAATCAAGCTGCTGAACCGCTTTTACGATGTGACCTCGGGGCGAATCCTGGTTGACGGCGTCGACGTGCGCGATTGGGACCTGCGCGAACTGCGGCGCGCGATCGGCTTGGTGCAGCAGGACGTCTTCCTGTTCGCCGAAGATATCCTCGAAAACGTTCGGCTGGCGCGCACTGAGTTGGGCGAGCGTGAGATTCGCGAGGCACTGGCGCGGGCGCAGGCGCTGCGCTTCATCAGCCGGCTGCCAGGAGGTCTGCACGAGGACGTGCACGAGCGCGGTGCGAACCTCTCGGTGGGGCAGCGGCAACTGCTCTCGTTCGCGCGGGCGCTCGCCTATAACCCGCGCATCCTGGTGATGGACGAAGCGACTTC